>JAQBUJ010000074.1 GCA_027623845.1 Pseudomonadota bacterium | reverse complement strand
CGGTACCGGCGCTGCAGCTTGGCCATAGCGGTCGCAAGGCCCGGCGCTTCCGCCCCTGGGAAGGCGGCAAGCCGCTGGAGCAGACGCCGGAAGTCGAGGATTGGGACGCCTGGGAGCTGGTTTCCTCCAGTGGTGAAAGTGACAGTGGTGACCCGCCGCCCCGCGCGCTGTCGATCGATGAGATCCAAGACGTGGTTCAGCATTGGGGCGATGCGGCGCGCCGGGCGAACGAGGCCGGGTTCGAGGTGCTGGAGGTGCACGGCGCCCATGGCTATCTGGTTCACCAATTTCTCTCGCCCAAGGCCAACCGGCGCAACGATGTCTATGGCGGCTCAGAGGAGAACCGGATGCGCTTCGCCATTGAGGTGGTGGAATGCGTTCGGGCCAATTGGCCGGAGCATAAGCCGTTGTTTCTGCGGCTCTCGGTCGAGGACGACGCCGGCTGGGGGCCGGAGGAAAACGTGCGGCTGGCGCGGATCGTCAAGCAAAAGGGCGTCGACGTGATCGATTGTTCCTCCGGCGGCATGCGCGGCTCGCCTGTGGTTAGCGCCGGGCCGGTTGGCTATGGCTATCAGGTGCCCTACGCCGAAAAACTGCGCAAGGAAGCCGGGATCCAAACCATGGCCGTCGGCCTGATCGTGCACGCTGATCAAGCGGAGCAAATTCTTCAGGAGGGCCGGGCCGATTTGATCGCGCTGGCCCGTGAGGCGATGCACAACCCAAATTGGCCCCTTGATGCGGCGATAAAACTCGGCGCCGAGGCTCCGTACGCGGTGATGCCGAGCGCTTATGAGTACTGGTTAGAAAAACGCGCCGGCCAGGTCAAGGAACTGGTCCCGTCAACCCAATCACGCGGGATTGCGGGTTAGGCGGGGTATTTCGTCGAGAGCATCCGGGAGATCCGTCAGGTGGATGCTTCTTCGGACCCAGCGCCCTGTGAAACCACCCGCAGAAACGCCGGTCCGCCGTTGGCCATGAAGACGGCGGCGGCGGCATTGGCGAAGGCTTGGTGAATGGCGTGATCGTGCGGACCGTAGGTGTGGCGGGCTTGCGAGGCGGTGATTAATTGGCCGATGAACTGATCGTGCCAGATCAACGGGCTGTACATTGACGATCCCATCCGGGCGGTCTTCAGGATCTGTTTGAAATCCTTATCGTCGTCGGTATTCGCTAAGAGTAACGCCCGGCGGTTCTCCACCACCCATCCCGGATGGCCCAACTCCACCGGAATGCGCAACCGGTGCTGCTCGGCTGGAAAGCCGTGTTCGGCGACCAAGATGTTTTCTCGCCCATCCGATGCCAGGAGGAAAATCCCGGATACCGAAAATTGCTTTTCACCAAGTTTCAAGCCGCCGGGTTGTTCATGCGCCTCCCGGTCGCCAAGCGTTGACCGGGCGGCCGCGCAGAATGTTGATAGGGCGGCCTCAACATCTCGCTCGATCGCCGCCGCATGCAGGGCTTCGCTGAGCGCCGCCATGCCGGCTTGGTAAAGCGCGGCGGTGTCTCGCGCCGGCGGCGGGCTTAGCGGTGTTTGTCGGGATGTCATGATCAGCTTCCAGGACCGTGAGGCGTCGCGGTTTGGATCTTAAAGCCTGATCGGGGGCGCCGGTCACTTGATTTTCCGGACGCCGTTTCGTCCGCCCGACCCGGTGGGGAAATAGGCGCGGTGCGGGATCAGATATATGGCGGACCAAGACGGTATCGCCGACGTATGCTGGCACTAAGCTGGTCGCTGTTATCTTGGCGGCGGTTGGTCATGAATTCCCTGGAGGATCCACGCGGTGGCACAGACGACTAACGGGTTAAAGTTCGGTTTTACGGCTGCCGCGGCGGCCAGCGAAGGCGAAAAGAGCGACGCCGCGCGCTATCGCCAGATGCTCGACGATTGTCGGCTCGGTCACCAGCTCGGCTATGACTGCGCCTGGGTCCTGGAGCATCATTTCACCGATTATTTCCCGACCCCCAGCCCGATCGTCGTGATGTCGCATCTGGCGGCGGCGTGCCCTGGGATGTCGCTCGGCTCCTGTGTGATCGTGGTGCCTTGGTACAATCCGCTGCGGTTGGCCGAGGAAATCTCGATGTTGAGCCATTTCTGTACCGGCGAGTTGCATCTCGCCTTCGGGCGCGGCACCGCCAAGCTTGAATACGACGCCTATGACATCGACATGGCCACCGCTAAGGGCCGGTTCGCGGAATCGATGGAGATCATCAACAAGGCGCTGTCCGGCGAACCTTTCGAGCACCAGGGCGAGCACTATAAGGTTGGTCGCAAGGTCGCGCTGCGGCCGGAACCGAACCGCGAACGCATCCATTTCTACGGCGCCGTTGGTAGCCGTGAGAGCGCCGCTGGCAACGCCGATATGGGGATGCCGATTCTACTCAACACCCAATTCCCGCCCCATATGCTGAAAAAGGTCACCGAAGCGTGGCAGGAGCGGGCCGACGAAATCGGATTAAAGGCCACGGGCGACCGTCCGATCTCGACCAATTGCGTGATCGCCGACACCGATGAAGAGGCCCGCGAGTCCGCCCGTGGTTATCTGGCCGCGTTCTTCGCGCTGCAAGCCGATCACTATGAGGCCGATGCGGATCACTGGAAGGATATCGAGGGTTATCAGCAGTTCTCCAAGGCCTTTGGCAATTTGCGCAAGATGGCTGATCCGGCGAATTTGGACGGCTTCATGGACAATCAATTGATCGGTTCGCCGGAAACCATCGCTGGCAAGATCGAGACCTATCGTGATCTGGGCTTCAATCACTTCATCCTGAACTGCGCGCGCGAGGGGTGGCCGGCGGCGATGCGCGAGTCCGCGATGCGCCGTTTCGCCGCCGAGGTCGCGCCTCGGTTCCGGTCCTAATGGTTTGATCGAAACGGACCGAACGCGATTGGTTTCGTTGGTATCGCCGAGCGTAGAAAAGGCCGCCACCAATGACTTATGAGCATGTGATCGTGGAACGGGATGGCGAAATCGCCACCATCCAATTCAACCGACCGGAACGGGCGAATGCGCTCCACTATGAGATGATCGCCGAGATCGAGACGGCGGCTCTGTCATTCCGCGACGATATCGAAAGCCGGGTGGTGATCTTCACCGGCGCTGGCAAGAATTTTTGCGCCGGTGCGGATCTCGGCGATTCCGGCGCCGGTTATTCCGGCCCGCTGATCCAGACGCGGCGTCAGCGCCGGATCGGAGAGCGGGCGATCCAGGCGATCCTGGAGATGGATCAGATCACTATCGCCGCCTGGAACGGCGCGGCGGCGGGCGGCGGCGGCTGTTTCGCCATGGCCGCTGATTTTCGTGTCGGCACCGAGGACAGCCTGCTGTTCTTTCCCGAGGTCGACTTGGGGCTCAATCTGATGTGGCGCTCGATGCCGCTCTGCGTCAGTCTGGTTGGCCCAGCCCGCGCCAAACGGCTGATGGTCGGTGGTGAGCGGGTTCGCGGCCAAACTCTGCTCGATTGGGGCTTGCTCGATGAGATGGCGCCCCGGGATCAGTTGCTGAGCAAGAGCCGGGAGATGGCCACCTTCTACGCTGGCAAACCGCATATCGCGGCGCAGATGATCAAGCGCAGCATCAACAGTTACAGCACCGCTCTCGACCGGGCGGTAATGCATTCCGACGTCGATCAGTTCCTATTGTCGCAATCCACCGACGACCATCCGATCGCCGCCCGCGCCTACCGCGATAAAAAGCGCCCGGAGCTGACCGGAAAGTAAACGCGGTCCGCGATTGCGGCGGCTCCTGCTCGACGGATATGAATGCCTGACGTTACACTTGTCGCTAGAGTTTTCCCGACCACACCGGAGCCAGAACATGCGCCTTGGCCTTTCCTTCCCACAGACAGAGATCGGCACCGATCCGGTGGTGATCCGTGATTTCCTTCAGGCCGCCGAGGATCTCGGCTACGATTTCATCACCTTTGTCGATCATGTGCTGGGCGAGGAAGCGCCGCGCGGCGCCAGTTTCGCTGGCAAATACACCAGGGACTATATGTTCCACGAGGTGATGGTGCTGATGGGATATGCCGCCGCCGTCACCAGCAAGATCGGCCTGGGTACGGCGGTGATGATCCTGCCGCAGCGCCAAGCCGTGCTGGTCGCCAAGCAAGCTGCCGAGGTGGATGTCCTGTCCGGCGGTCGATTGCGCCTCGGCGTCGGTCTGGGCTGGAATAAGGTCGAATATGATGCGCTGGACATGAAATTTACCAACCGGGCGCGCCGGTTCGTCGAGCAGATCGACGTCATGCGTCAGCTTTGGTCGAACCGGGTGGTGGCCTATGACGGCGAGTTTCACAAATTCGACAGCGCCGGCATCAATCCCGAGCCGGTGCAACGGCCAATCCCGGTCTGGATCGGCGCGATGAACGATGTGGCGATCCGCCGTGCCGCGCAAATCGCCGATGGCTGGTTCATGTTCCCGCGCCAGGATCCCAGCGACGAGGCGCACGCGAAACTCTCGATGTTCCGCCAGACGGCGGCCGAGGCGGGGCGCGAGCCGGACGATATTGGCGTCAATGCCACGGTGTTCGCCAATCAGGGAGGTGGCGCCGAGGAATGGAGCGCGGTGATGGAGCAGTGGCGGGGCATGGGGGCCAATGAATTCACCTTCCGCACGGCTGAATCCGATCTCGACGGCCCGGATGCCCACATGGCGGCGATCCGTGCGATGGCGGAGGCGCGCTGACCATGGAATGCCAGACTCGCCTCGATCATGTGGTGATCAATGTGCAACGCGATATGGACCCGGCCGAAACGCTGTGTCGCTCGCTTGGTTTCACCATCACGCCGCGCGGCTATCATTCGCTCGGCTCGATCAATCATCTGATGATGTTCGATACGGATTATTTCGAGCTGATTGGGGTGCCGAAAGTGGGTGAGACCAAGCGCGCCGATTTGATCACCGCGCCGCTTGGTATTAACGGCTTGGTCTTCAAGACCGCCGATGTGGACGATACCCACGCGCATCTGGTGGCGCTTGGGATTGCCGGCGAACCGCCCCGGGCCTTCAGCCGACCGGTGCAGCTGGACGGCGCTACCAGTGACGCCAAATTTCGCACCGTCACCGTGCGCCCGGACGTATTTCCCGCTGGCCGGGTGTATTTCTGCGAGCATGGGACGCCGGATCTGGTCTGGCGGCCAGAGTGGCAAGGCCATGCCAACGGGGCCATGGAGATCGCCGAGGTCGTGGTGGTCGCCGAGGATGTCCCCAGCGTGGCGGCCGAATACGCCAAACTGGTCGAGGGTGAGGTTGTGGTGTTGCGCGGCGGTGTCCGTGCCATCGATATTGCCGACACCCGGCTAACCTTCCGCACGCCGCATGGTTACCGTGAGCAGTACGGTGATCTGGCCTCTGACATGGGCGGGCGCGATTCAATCTTCGGTGCGTTGGTGTTCCGGACCTCCTCGCTGGCGCTGGTGGCGGGGATCCTTGAAGGTTTGGCGAAACAACCACCAGCGACGATTGGCCCCGAGAGCATCGTTGTCCGGTTGGCTGAATATGATTCCGTGCTCGAGTTTATCGGGCCGGAGAAATAATCGATGTCCACCGCGTCGCCGGATCTGTCCACCCATCCAACGTGGATGGAGATCGACGCGGCGGCGTTGCGGGCCAATCTGGCGGAGATCCGCCGGCGGGCTGGGCCCGGCGTGCGGGTGATTGCGTCGGTAAAGGCGAACGCCTATGGCCACGGCATTGTTCCGGTCGCCAAGGTCCTGGCGGCGGCCGGCGTCGAGATGCTGGCGACCGGCTCCTTCACCGAGGCGAGGGCGATCCGCGCGGCTGGAATCACCACGCCCGTGCTGATGTTGGCCGGCTCGCTGCCCGAGGGCATGGCCAAGTTGGTCGGCGCCGGGCTGATCCCGACGGTCTATGACATCCAGGGCGCCCAAGCGGTAGCCCAGGCGAGCGGGAGCGAAGCGGCGCCGGTGTTTCTCAAGGTCGATTGCGGCATGGGGCGGCTCGGTGTCAGCCTCGCGGACGCGCCTAAACTGGTGTCTGACATCAGCAAACTCGGCGGTGTTCATCTTCAAGGTATTTACACGCATCTGTCCTTCAAGGACGCTGCCGGCATGGCCTATTCGCAGGCGCGGCTGGTGCTGTTTTACGATCTGCTCCGGGCCTTGCGCGCGTCAGGCCATGACATCGCGATTAGCCAGGCGCTGGCCAGTTCAGCGCTGATGGTCGGCTGGAAGGATGATTGCAACGCGATTTGTCCCGGCCATTTGCTCTATGGCATGCCCTCGGTTGGCTCGGCTTTGGCGCCGCTCCAGGGTTTCGCGCCCGCCCTCCATGCGGTGAAAAGCCGGGTCATTGATGTTACTGATCACCTCGGGGGCCCGTTGCCGGGATCAGGCGGATACCATGCCAATCGACGTCTGGGCCGTACTGCCGTGGTGCCCTGCGGCCTGAACGACGGCAACCGGTCGGCGACCGACGGACAGACTGCCGAGGTGTTGTTCGGCGAAAGGCGGCTGACGGTGCTTGGCGGCTCGCTGGAACATCTGGTGATCGAAGTGCCGGACGATGTGGAGATCAGCATCGGTGATACGGTCTCGATCGTCGGCGGCGGAGGGGAACAGCGGATCGGTATCGCTGAATATGCCGAGTGGCAGGGCGCTTCCAGCATCGAATGCATGTTGTCGCTGAGTGCCCGGATGCCGGTGGTCACCCGAGGCGCATAATTACCCTTCGGTTGGATCGTCCGATCCGCTAAGCGCGTCGTATTTGGCCTGCAATTCCGCTAGCTCTTTGACCAGGTGGATGCGTTCACGGTTGATTTGGACCAGGAATTTATGCCGCGCAACGAAAACCCGCGGGGGGACGACAGAGAGCCGGGCGCGATCCGTCTGGTCGGCTACCCTGGCCAAATTCGGATTGCCGGCAATGGCCTCGGGAGAGGCGAAGAGCAGTAGGTTTTGCTGATACCACCAGCTGATTGAAGGATCGCGCCAAATTTTGGGCCGGATCGGGTCGAGGGTGCGATAGCCGCGCCGCTCGAAACGCTCCGCCCAGGTGTCCTGCCACTCCTCGTTGATGTGACCCTCGCCGCCCTGTCCAGGGACGGCGGCGGAGAACAGCACGACCGGCGCCAGCGATACAAGATCGTCGACGATGGACTCCGCACGGGCTTTCGGCAGGTGCTCGACGACTTCCAGGGTCATCGCCAGATCGTGGCGTCCGGCAATCGGCAAGGGCTGACCAAGATCAGCGGCCTTGAAGTCGTCTTCGGCGATCTCCAGGGTGGCGCGATCCACATGATCTCCGTCAAGACCGAGCGTTCGTTCCGCACCGTGTTCGCGGAATACTGACAACCAGATGCCGTTGCCGCAGCCAATATCGATGACTGAGGCGACGGGGCCGATTAGCTCCAGCACCATTGGCACGATGGTCCGGGCCGCGTGCCGCGAGGTCTCCCGGATATCGTCATAGAATTGTTTGTCGTAGTTAGGCATGTCGGCGACTTACCCATGTGGGCGCTAAATTGCAAGCGCGCGAGGAGCGGCGAATGGGCCAAGGCATGGGCCAGGGCATGGATCCAGTTCGATTCTCTCGCCTCGCGCAGTACCTGCCTTGCAGTGCGAGCACCGGGGTTACCTGGTGTCCGCCGACCTCCCCATAGCTGCCGCCCCATAACCGCCGCCGCCCGGCGTCGCCATCACGATCCGGCTGCCGGGTTGGACGATGTGCTGCATTTTCGGATCAACCGGCTTGCCGTCGATCTCCAACCTTCCCGGCGCGCCGACGCCGCCACCGGCGATGCCATTGGCCGGGGCCTTGGTGCGCTCAGCCAGGAAGGCGACAACCCCCGGCTTGGACCCGGTATATTGCAACTCAACCTCCTGGCCTTTTCCGCCGGTGAACCGGCCGGGGCCGCCGGAGTTCTCGCGCAAGGCTCGTTTTAGAACCCGGATTGGCAGACGGTGCTCGATTTCCTCAGCCGGGGTCGCCGAAATATTCGACGGCCAGCTGACGCAAGAAAGCCCGTCACCTTGGGCCGAAGCGCCCATGCCGCCGTTGAAGAAGAACAGCCCGGCAATCGATGAGCCATCGGGTTGACTACCGTTGATATTGACGCACCAGATCGGCGAGCCAGCGCCGGCCAGCACCCGGTCCGGCGCGATCCCCGCCAGCGCATCCATCACCAGCGCCGGAATGTAATGCCCGGTGAGCACCCGACTGCCGACCGATGCCGGGTGGAGCGGGTTGACGATGCTACCCGGGGGGGCTGTCACGGTAATTGGCTGGAGCGCTCCGTCGTTGTTCGGTAGTTCCGGCGCCAGGGCTGCCTTGATCGCGTAGGAGGACATCGCCCGGGTATAGCAAAGCGGGCAATTCACCGCCTTGGGCACCTGGTCCGACGAGCCGGCGAAGTCGATATGCACGGCATCGCCCTTGATCTCGACGTCGACCCTGATCTCCAGCGGCGTGTCGGCCAGGCCGTCGGTTTGCACCGTCGCGCCATAGCGCCCATCCGGGAGCGCCGCGATCGCTTGGCGAACCGCGGTCTCGGTACGCCTGCGCACGGCATCGGAAAGCGCGGTTAAGTCCGATAGCTGATAGGTTGCGATGAGCTCGTCAATTCGCCGCTCCATGATCGCCAACGCGCCCAACTGCGCTTCCAGATCACCCTCGACCTGATCGGCCATTCTCACGTTCTTGCGTAGAATTGACAGTAGGGTCTGGTTTGGTCGGCCAGCTTCGTGAAGCTTTAGAAGCGGGATCTGCAACCCCTCTTCATAGACCTCCCGGGGCTCCGGCGAGCGGATCTTGCCGCCTATATCCGGGGCATGCGCGGTGCTGGCGGCGAACCCGACCAGGATTCCATGGCTGTAGAGCGGTCGGCAGACCGAGATGTCCGGCAAATGACCGGTGCCCATATGGGGGTCATTGGTGATCAGTACGTCCCCGGGTGACAATGTTTCCGCCGGAAAGGCGGCGATGAAATGCTTAACCGTGTCCGGCAGGGTGCCAATGAACGAGGGGATGCTATCGCTCGCCTGGGCCAGGGCGTTGCCCTTGGCATCGGTGACGACACAGGAGAAATCATAGGATTCACGCACCACCGTCGAGAACGCCGAGCGCAACAACGAGGCCGCCGCCTCATCGACCGCCGCGATCATCCGGTTCCACAGAATTTCCAGATGGATCGGATCATCGAGATCAGCGGTCCCGGTCGCTCGCCCGCCCACTCGTGCGCCGTCGGCCGGCGCGATATCGATCACCATATTGCCGGCAGCATCGATCGACAGACCGGCGTTTGGTGGCAGTATGGTGGTCGACTGACCTTCCTCGATGATCGCGGCGCCGGTGAGGGTTTGGTTCGCCGCCAGCGCTGAGCGGGTATAGACCGGAACGTCTCGCGCAATCTCCCAGCCGGCCAATCGAGCCGGCCGGGCGCGTTCCGGGGCATCCGTCCCGGCGGGTTCTGAAAGCCGGGGGCGCAAACCCTCGGGCACCGTCGGCGCCTGAACGGTAATCCGCGCGGGCATCAGTTCGACCGGCACCGCGTCCAGCCTGCGGCCATAGGCTTGCTCATGCGCGGCGTGGAAGGCCTGGGTAATCGAAAGCGCCGGATCGTTTTCTGTCAGCGCCTGGGTAATGTCGACGACGAGCACGGCGCCTTGACCGGCATAGCGCAGCTCGGCGAGGCGGCGGGCGGTGGT
>JAQBUJ010000073.1 GCA_027623845.1 Pseudomonadota bacterium | reverse complement strand
AAGACCGAAATGCCGTCGATCAACATGAAGGGCGCGCCGTTGGAGGTGACCGGTACGGTGAAAACCTTGACCAATGGTGAGTGGATCGTGCGCGGTCCGATGTATCCCGGGGTCAAGGTCTCGATGGGGCACTCGGCGGTTCTTGATACCGGCAAGGTGGAGATTGTTATCACCTCGCGCCACCACGAGCCCTGGGATCTGGGGGTTTTCACATCCGTTGGGATCCAGCCGGAGCACAAGCGCTATCTGTTGCTGAAATCGCGCATCCACTACCGCGCCGGCTTCGGCGATCTCGCCAAGCACACCATCACCTGTGATGGTCATGGGGTGACCACGTCGGATAACACACTCCTGGACTTCCAGAAGGTGCGCCGCCCGATCTATCCTCTCGATAACATCAACGAGCCCTGAGATATCGGGGCCAGCTTGGGGGAGCGTGGATGGCCCGAATAGGGGTGGCATTTTCCGGTGGCGGCACGGCCTCGGATATCGTCGATTGCGTCAAGCTGGCGGAAGAGCGGGGTTATGAATCTGCCTGGGTCACCGAAGGCCATGGCGGTGATCAGTTCGCCGTGCTTTCCGGCTGCGCGGTCGCGACCTCGACGATCAAGCTGGGCACCGCGATCAGCAGTGTTTTCGTGCGCTCCGCCCCGACCATAGCCATGGCGGCGGCCACGGTGGACGATCTGTCCGGCGGGCGTTTCATCCTCGGCCTGGGATCAAGCCACAAGGTCCAGGTCGAGCCGGAGCACGGCGTCCCTTTCGGCAAGCCGATCACCCGGGTCCGAGAGACCGTCGATGTGGTTCGCCAGTTGTTGGCCGAGGGATCGGTTAGCTATGACGGCGAGACCATCAAAATCGAGAAATTCGATCTGTGGTTCAAACCGCATCGCCCGTCTTTACCGATCTATCTCGCTGGGCTGTTCCCGAAGATGACCTCGGTTTGCGGCGAGATCGCCGACGGCATCATCCTGACCCGCAGTACGGTGAAGACGGCAACCGAGATCCGCCGCAATCTGGCCGAGGGCGCCGCCAAGGCCGGGCGTGATGTCGCTAAGATCGAAGTCACGTCACTTTTGCCGACGGCGGTGGCCGACAGCCGCGCCGAGGCGATGGAGATGATGCGGCCCGGTCTGGCGCTCTATGCCGGGTTCTTCCCGCGCTACAACAAACTGATCGCCAGCCATGGTTTCGAGGCCGAGGCCGCCGACATCGCCGCGGCGTTCCAACGCGGTGATATGGAAGGCGCAACGCGGGCGGTCAGCGACGCCATGGTTGACGCGACCAGCGTCTGCGGCACACCGGCGCAATGCCGCGAACGGATAGACGCCTACCGGGATTCCGGCATCGACCTACCGATCATCAACCCCTTCGTGCGAGGCGGCGACGCCCGCGCGCGGTTCGCGGCGGCGATTCAAGCCTGTGTGGAAGAGTGAGCGACAGATGGCAATCGACAAGCGCGTGCAATCGGCGGCGGACGGTATCGGCCCGGTCAAGGACGGCGCCGTGGTCATGGTCTCCGGCTTTGGCGGCGCCGGTTTCGCCAATATCCTGCAGGACTCGCTGCTGGAAATCGGCCCGAGGGACATAACGCTGGTGGCGAACTCGGCCACCCATCCGTTCTCTCATACCCATAAACTGGTCGAGGCCGGTTTGGTCGCCAAGGTTATCGTCACCGCCGCGCGGGGCCGGGGCAGCGATCTGTCACCGTTCGAGCTGTTGTGGCGGGATGGTAAGATTGAGCTTGAATGCGTCCCCCAAGGGAGTTTCTCCGAGCGGATCCGCGCTGGTGGGGCCGGCATTCCGGCGTTCTTCACCCCGCCCGGCTATGGCACCGATCTCTGCGCCGGCAAGGAAGTACGCGAGTTCAATGGCCGCCCGCATGTGCTGGAAACCGCGATCACCGGTGATCTGGCGCTAATTCGCGGCGATCGCGGCGACCGTTACGGCAATGTCAGCTTTCGGTTTACCCAGATGAATTTCGGCCATGCCATGGCGACGGCCTGTGGCCATACCGTGGCCGAGGTTCGTGAGGCGCTGGACGAAGCGATGCCCCAGGAAGAAGTTCAACTGCCCGGTGTATACGTCAACAGTGTGGTCGCCGTTGGAGGAGAGCCATGAGCGTCCTGAGCAGAAACCAGATGGCTTGGCGCGCGGCCCAGGATCTGCCGGATGGCGGGGTGGTCAATCTCGGCCTTGGCATGCCGGTGTTGGTCTCGAACTACATGCCGGCCGACCGTGATATTTTCCTGCAATCGGAAAACGGCATCCTCGGCGTTGGACCGGAGGCCGAGGATGGGTATGAGGATCGCAATTTGGTTGACGCCGGAAGCCGCCGGATCACCCTTAGGCCCGGCGCCTCGATCGTCGATTCGGCCAGTTCCTTCGCGATGATCCGCGGCGGTCATATCGACGTGACGATCCTCGGCGCGTTCGAGGTCGCGGTGAACGGCGATCTGGCGAACTGGGATTCGCGGGTGCCGGACAAGGGGCCGTTGGTGGGCGGGGCCATGGATCTGGCGGCAGGCGCTAAATCGACGTGGACGCTGATGCAGTACAATACCCGCGACGGCGCTCCAAGATTGCTCCAGACCTGTTCATTGCCGCTCACCGCGCCGGGTTGCGTCAAGCGGGTCTACACCGATATCGCGGTGGTTGAGGTGCGGGCTGAAGGGTTCGTTGCAACCGAGATCATTCCGACGATCAGTGCCGAAGATCTGCGGGCCCGCACCGGCGCGTCGATTACGGTCGCTGATGATTGCCGGCCTCTTGCCGCGCCAACGATCGAAGACTGAACCCGGGGCGTGAGAAACCGGGGCGTGAGCCGGATCAATCGTTGGATCAAGGCGCCGGCCTGAACGCCTGATCCCAAGCTTCGGGCACCAAGGCATAGCCCGCGCCTTGCCGCTTGAGCCAGGAAAACGCCGGGAAATGCAGATGCAGCCCGGCAACCAGCAAGCGCTCGGAAGCGGCCATGTCGAAGATCCGCCGGCGGGTGGCGATGGCGCCGGCGGGATCGATATCATAGGTGACGCCGGTTTCCGGCAAGGCGACCTGTACTTCCGGTACATGCACGGTGTCGCCCCAGATCAGCAGCGATTCATTGCCCGAGGTAATCAGGAACGAGCTGTGACCGGGCGTATGGCCAGGGCAATCGATGGCGTGGATACCGGGCATCACTTCGCCGGCGGTGAAGGGCCGGGTCTGGCCGAGATAGGGCGTGACCTGCTCGCGCGCGCAACCGAAAAACCGTTCATGCATGGGGTTGCCGGCGATCTTGGCGTACTCGCCTTCGTCCAGCCAATGGGCCAATTCCTTTTCGTGGACCACGAGTTCGGCATTGGGAAACAACAGCGCCTTGGTGTCGGGATCGAGCAGTCCGCCGGCATGATCCGGGTGCATGTGGGTCAGCAGTACCGCACCGATATCCTTGGCGTCGATCCCCGCCGCCGCCAGGTTTTTCTGCTGCTGACCGGCGGTGTCGAACAGATAAGTGCCGGATCCGGCATCAATGACCACGGCGGGTTGACCGGGCGCCCGGACCACAAAAGTGTTTACCGAGGTGCGCCGGCCGGGCAGTGGACGAAAGGCCTCGCCCAACAATCGCTCAGCCTCGCTGCGGTCGACATTGATCAGCACCTCCAGATTGCCGTCGAGATAGCCATCGCTGATCGCGCTCACCACCATGTCGCCGATACGGCGGTGGTAGACGCCTGGGATTTGAGTGTTGGGGATTTCAGCGTTGGGGAGAGAGGCGGCGGCTTGTTCCCTGGGGTCGGTCATGACGTCTTCCTCATGGTTTTTTGATGGAGCACCTCACCGACCGGCTAGGATGTCACTCACCAGATCGTTCATTCTACCCAGGCCTTCGCGCAGATATCCCTCCGGCAGCGCTGAGCTGATGCGGAGATGTTGGTCCAGGCCGAAACAGTCTCCGGGGACCACAAGGACGCTTTTCTCGGCGCGCAGCCGGTGCACGAGGTCGGTTGAGCCGATCGGTAGGTCATAGCGCACGAAGGAGAGCGCCGAGGCCATCGGCGCCACCACGGAAAACACATCGCGATGCGCCGCCAGCATTTGCTCCAGGGTCGCAAAGCCGTGGCGAATCAAGCCTCGGGTACGCTGAATTAACTGGTCTCGAACCTTTGGGCGGAGCGCCACTTCGCCAAGCCGGTTTCCGAGCATTGAGGCGCTGATCGTGGTGAATTCATGACGCCGCCACAATGCGTTCGTCACGGCCTCTGGCGCCACCACCCAGCCAAGCCGCAGACCCGGCAAGCCGTAGGCCTTGCTGAGCCCGTTCACCGCGATCACCTTGTCATAGCGGCCTTGAAAGCTTGGGGTCTGATCATTGCGCTCGCGCTCGGCGCCGGCATAGACCTCGTCGGCGATCAGCCAAGCGCCAACGGCATCAGCGGCTTGGACAATGGCGTTCATCTCGGTCTCGGTCAGGATCTTGCCGCTGGGGTTGTTGGGATTGACCACCGCGATCATCTTGGTTTTCTCGGTGATGGCCTCGGCCAGCGATTCGGTATCGAGCGCCCAACCCCGTGCTTCATCCAGGTTGAAGCTGCGGATCACTGCGCCTCGATTGCGGGCAGCCCCCTCGACCTGCATATAGGTCGGCCGAATCACCGCCAATTCGTCGCCTGGTTCCAGCAGGGTGTTCGCCAGCAGATAATTGGCTTCCGAGGCGCCGATGGTCACCAGGACGTTCTCAGGTTTGGCATCGTCATAAAGCGCCGCGATTCGCGCCCGCAACGCCAGATCGCCATTCACCTCTGGATAGTTAAGCGGCGTGTCGAGCAGGGGCTCCACCCCCTCGCCGGCCATCTCCAGCAATTCGCGCAACAACACCGGATGGACCCCGCTTTCAGCGAAGTTGAAATCCACGGTCTGCTCCCAGTCCGAAAGCAGTTGCTCCAGCGCGAAGGGTTCGAATTCCATCTCTGGACCTTCCATAACTCGATTGTCGGCGACAGTTCGATTGAGGGGCGTTCCACCAACCTCGCAGGCAAGACCAGCACGAGAGGATTTGCAAGATGAAAGAACAGGTGCGAGCATTGGAGGAAGCTGGATTCAACCGAGTCCAGATCGATGCCTTGGCGGATTTTATGCACGAGCAGACGGCAACCCGGGCGGATATGCTTGAATTGCGCGGCGATCTTGGTGAACGAATCGAGGCGGTCCGCGGTGACCTGGGCGCAAAATTCGAAGGCCTGCGAGCGGATGTAACGTCGCAAATCGTCGCGGTTCGCAAGGATTTGGATGCCGGGCTTAAATCGGTCCGCACCGAGCTGCGCTCCGAAATTCAGGCCCTGCGTTCGGATCTGCAATCCGAGATCCAGACAGTTCGATCAGATCTAAAATCCGAAATTCAAGCCGTGCGTGCGGAATTGAACTTGAGTTCTCAACGCCTGAGCGCGGAAATTTCCACCGTGCACGGTGAGGTCAAATCGGAGCTTGGGTTGTTGCGCTGGGCGATTGGCGTGTCGGTCGCTTTATCGGTGGCGATCCTTACCAAGCTGTTAATCTAGGGGTCGCGCAAGTGGCTCCCCCGACATAAGGAATTCCATGTCTCCCCACGATCTTCTTCTCACCGGCGGCCGCGTCATTGACCCGTCGCAGGACCTCGACACCGTCGCCGATGTCGCCTTCGTCGGCGGCAAAGTGGCCGCGATCGGCCCGAACCTGCCCCGTGACGGGGTGGCGGATGTGCGTGATGTGTCGGGCAAGCTGGTTACCCCGGGACTGATTGATCTGCATACCCATGTCTATTGGGGCGGTACGTCGATCGGCGTTGACCCGACCGATTACGCCCGGCGCTGTGGGACCACCACGATGATTGACGCCGGTACGGCCGGGGCGGGCAACTTCGCCGGATTCCGGGCCCATGTGATCGAGCCTTGCGAGGCCAGGATCCTGGCCTATCTCAACGTCTCCTTCGCCGGCATCTTCGCGTTTAGCGACACGGTGATGGTCGGCGAGTCGGAAGACGTGCGCATGCTGCACCCCAGGGCCTGTCTGCATGTGGCTAATTTGAACAAGGACTTATTGGTTGGCATCAAGGTGCGCGTCGGCGCCCGGGCCAGTGGAACCATGGGTTACGCACCACTGGATATCGCCATTGAGGTCGCTGAGGAGGCTGACCTGCCGGTGATGTGTCACCTGGATTGGCCGCCGCCCAGCCGCCGCGACGTGGTCAGCCGGCTACGCGCTGGCGACGTGCTGACGCATTGTTTTCGGCCGTTCCCCGCCGCTCCGGCGCGCGGTGACGGGCGGGTGCGCGAGGAAATCCTCGAAGCGCGGGAGCGCGGCGTCTTGTTCGATATCGGCCATGGCATGGGGTCCTTCGGCTTCGCCACCGCCGAGGCGATGCTGGATGCAGGTTTTCTGCCGGACGCGATTTCCAGCGACGTGCATTCCCTTAGCATCAAGGGGCCGGCCTATGATCAGCTCGTGACCCTGTCGAAATTCCTGCATCTGGGCATGTCGGTGAAGGACATCATCGCCGCCACCACCTCAGGGCCGGCGCGGGCGATCAGGCGACCGGATCTCGGCACGCTTAAGCCCGGTGGGATTGGCGATGCAACGGTGCTGGAAATCTCCGATGCGCCCGTCAGTTTCACCGATTCGCTGGGCGAAACCCGGAACGGCAACAAGAGCTTCGCGCTCTCCGGCGTGGTCATCGGCGGCAAATGGTGGCACGACGCCGCGTAGCAGGAAGAACGGCTTTTCTCACGTCTCGCCCTGCCTCAAGTCGCGTCTCACGTCTCGTCACGGTGGAAATTGATCCCGCCGATAACCTGAAGGGTCGGCAGGATTTCCATCAGCGTGACGTCGACCCGCTCGGGCGCGCCGATGCAATAGGCGATGGCATCGGCGATATCCTCGGGTTTGAGCGATTCGAAGCCGTCATAGAGGTCGCGCTTGGTCGCTGCGCGGTCGCCGGAGAATTGTTGGGCGTGGAAATAGGTCTCGACCCGCGCCGGCGCGATCTCGGTCACCCGGATGCGCTTGCCGTAAAGCTCAATGCGCAGGTTCTGGGTCATCGCCCGCAAGGCCATCTTCGAGGCTGAATAGGCGATTTGGCCGGGCAGCGGGTGGAGCGCGGCGATCGAGGTGATGTTGACGATATGGCCTCGGTTGCGCGCCCGCATTCCGGGGATCACCGCCCGCAGCATCGTGGCGACCCCCTCGACATTGACTTCCAGAATGCGTTTCAGGACGGCGGGATCCTGTTCATGGATTGGCCCATCGGGCCCGGCGACGCCGGCGTTGTTCACCAATACGTCGATGGCCAGGTCGCCAAATGCCGCTTCGACGGCAGCGTTGTCGGTGACGTCAAGGACATGCGGGATACAGCCGGTCTCCCCCGCCAGGGCGTCCAGTGGCTCGGCCGATCTGGCGACGGCGTGCACGGCTAAGCCGGCGGCGCGGAGTTTACGCACCGTGGCGGCGCCAATGCCGCGACCGGCCCCGGTAACCAGGGCGGAGGAATATAGCGTCATCTCTCGCTCCAAATTACCCCGGCTTGTCGGCCAGGGTTACGCCAAACCGTCGCTGGCAGATATCGGCGATGATCTCGAAATTGGAGCCATGGCGAACCACCTCAAAGGTCTCGACGTTCAGCAAGGTCGAGGATTGTTGATAGTAGTGGTATTTGCGCAGCCCATGGTCGATCACCACGTCGGCGATGCCGAGGATTTCCGGCTCGATATCCTCGATACGAAATTTGGTGCCGGTCAGCGAGACATTCGCCGAAGAGCCGAATATCGGGTGCATTTCCTGGAGCGAAAGTCGGCAAATTTCGCCATGGAAAGGCCCGGCGTTCATCAACATCACCAGGGTGCCGTCCTTGGTGCTGGCGTCGATCGCCGCCTCGTCCAGCACTCGAAGCAACGGATGATCGATCCGACAAGGCCCGACGGCGCCGAGAGGCAGGCCGTAATCGCCGGTGATCGCATTGACGACCTCCCAGCCACGCGGCGAGAGCGTGTAAAGCTCACGGGCGATCGCCTGATCGCCGACCATGGCGTTGCGTTTCGACGAGGCTCGCTGCTTGGTATCGAAGATCTTTTGCAGCGCCGCGCCCGATCCGCCGGCGCAGGTATAGCCGACATCCATCGGGATGATGGCGATGCCGCCGGCCTTCAAAACGTCGAAGGCGCGGCGGGCATCGTCTCGAACAAATGCGGAGACGGTCATTCTACGCGCACCGTCAGGGACGCATCATGAAGCCGGTTGGGCCGGTTTCGCGCAACGGCGCCGCGGTCTCGGCGAAATCACAGAGCAGCCGTCTGGTGTCGCGCGGGTCGACGATCTCTTCGATCCAGAAGGTCTCGGCCGAGCGGAACGGCGAGCGTAGTTTGTTCAGCCGATCGGAGATCTCCTGAAGCTTCGCGTCGGGATCGTCGGCTGCGGCGATGTCGGCCCGGTAGGCAGCCTCGATCCCGCCTTCCAGCGGCAAAGAGCCCCAGCGTCCCGATGGCCAGGCATACCGGGTGCAGTACCGCCCGCCATTTTTATGCGCCGCGCCGGCGACACCGAAAGCGTTGCGGATAATCACCGAGCACCAGGGCACCGTGGTTTGCCACATCGCGCTCATCGCCCGGACGCCTTCCTTGATGGTGCCGTTCTGCTCGGCTTCCAAGCCAATCTGAAAACCCGGGCAATCGACCAGATAGACCACCGGAAGATGGAAGGTCTCGGCCATATCGATAAACTTGATCACCTTCTTGCAGGTCGCCGCCGTCCAGCAACCGCCGTATGAATACGGATCGCTCGCCATTACCGCCACCGGCCAGCCATCAAGACGGGCAAAGCCGGTGATCACTGATTTTCCGTATTGCCGGCCCATCTCGAAAAACGAACCTTCATCGACGACGGCCTCGACGATCGGCCGCATCTTGTAGACCTTGCGGATGTTCCGCGGCACCGCGTCGATCAGCCAGTCGACCTGTCGGTTTGGGTCGTCATCCCGGGCGCCCCTCGGGGGTAGTCGAAGGCCTCCTCCTCGGTATTGACCGCATGGTCGACGGCGCCCGCCTTCAACTGAATTTGATAGCCGCCAAGTTCGTTCTTGGTGAGATCTTGACCGGTGCGCGCCACCACCGGCGGGCCGGCGACAAAAAGCGCCGACTTGTCCTTGATCATGACGGAGTAATGCGAGGAGGCGAGATGCGCCGCGCCGAGTCCGGCGACCGAGCCGAGACCAAGCGCGACCCGGGGTACCGTGCCCATGTTCTGGACCACCAATTCCCAACCCGAAACACCGGGTACGTTGGCCCGTCCCGTGGTCTCGATCGTTTTCACCGAGCCGCCGCCGCCAGAGCCCTCGACCATGCGGATCAACGGCAGACGCAAGGCGTTGGCCATCTCCTCGCACATGGTGTGCTTGCCCTTGATCGTGGCGTCGGCTGAGCCACCGCGCACGGTGAAATCATCGCCGCCGATGATCACCGGTCGTCCGCCGACCTTGGCCTTGCCGAAGACGAAGTTCGATGGCGTCAATTTGGTGAGGTCGTTGTTCTCGTCATACTCGGCCATGCCGCCGATCTTGCCGCTCTCATGGAAGGTGTTGGGATCGGCCATCAAGGCGACGCGCTCGCGGATCGTGTATCTCCCGCCGTCGCGCTGGCGCTGCACCCGCTCGGGCCCGCCAAGCTCCTCGGCGAAGGCCTCGCGGCGGCGGAGTTCATCGAGTTCGGTTTGCCAGGTCATGGGAGAGGGCGATCCTTCAGCATCGGCTTTGAAAGCGGAAAGCCTACCGTCGGTCCG
>JAQBUJ010000072.1 GCA_027623845.1 Pseudomonadota bacterium | reverse complement strand
AATCCGGCGCCGATCTGCGTGCTCGACGAGGTCGACGCGCCGCTCGACGATAGCAATGTCGACCGCTTCTGCAATTTGCTGCAGGACATTTCCCGGACCACCGGAACCCGTTTCCTGATCATCACCCACCATCGCTTGACCATGGCTCGGATGGACCGATTATTCGGCGTGACGATGGCTGAACAGGGGGTCAGTCAGCTTGTCTCGGTCGACCTGGAAGGGGCCCAACAGTTGCGTGAGTCGGCCTAACGGGAGGCCGTTCTGTGCGACCCGCCGTCGCGCCATCTGTAATGGATTGAAATATCGCGTTTATTTCAGCTGAAACTGACCGGGGTTCCGCCTTGACATCGGGGGTAATCGTTCCCTATGTTTGCCTCGATTTCGTGGGGGTCTCCGCGAGTTCGAACTCGCGCTGAATGCGGGGACGGAAGGTCGACGAGTGCCGCATGGCGAAAGACGACCGAAACGCACCGCCGTCACTCGATAAGCTGGATGCCCGACTGCGGTCGGCCCGGGCCGAGGCGGAGCGGAGATCCGACCGACGTGAGCCGGACAGCGCAGCGCCGCCCGCACTCGTGGGAATGGCGATGCGGGCCGGGGTGGAATTGGTTGCAGGCGTGGCCGTCGGTACAGCCGTTGGCTACGGGCTGGATAAGTGGTTGGACACGTCGCCTTGGTTGCTGATCGTGTGCTTCTTATTGGGTGCTGCTGCTGGGATGCTGAATGCGTACCGCGCGGTGTCTGGACTTGGAATGGCGCTGGGCTACCGGCCTGGGACAGAAGAAACAGATAAAGACGCGTCCGCTCGCGGACGTGGTGACGAGTAGAGGGGGAAATCCGTGGCGTCACCCGTTGAACAGTTCAAGCTGAAGTCGCTGGTCCCGCTTGAGGTCGGCGGCTTGGATCTATCGTATACGACATCAGCGCTTTGGATGACGATTACGGTGATCGGCGTGACCGCGTTCCTGACGTTGAGCATGCGCAGTGGACGTCTGGTGCCCGGGCGCTGGCAGTCGATGGCGGAAATGTCCTACGAATTCATCGCCAACATGGTGCGTGAGAACGTTGGCAGCGAGGGGCGGCAATACTTCCCGTTCGTTCTGACCTTGTTCCTGTTCATTCTGTTCGGCAATCTGATGGGGATGGTCCCCTACGCCTATACGTTTACCAGCCAGATCATCGTCACCTTCGCGATGGCCTTCACCATCTTTCTTGCGGTGACGGTGATTGGTCTGTACCGACATGGTTTGCACTTCTTCACGTTGTTTTTCCCATCGGGAACGCCGATCGCCTTGGCGCCGGTGTTGATACCGATCGAGGTCATCTCCTATTTCGTGCGTCCGGTAAGTCTGTCTGTTCGGCTTTTCGCCAATATGATGGCCGGCCACACGATGATGAAGGTGTTCGGCGGTTTCGCGGTTCTCATGGGAATCCTCGGTGTAGCGCCGGTGTTGTTGTTGGTGGCGCTTACCGGTTTTGAAATCCTCGTGGCGGTGCTGCAGGCCTATGTGTTCGCCATGTTGACCTGCATGTATCTCAACGACGCAATCCATCTGCATTGACGATACCGTCGATCAGAACAACCACTCACCAATTTGGCTTTACCCCGTAAGGAAGGACCTCTGTCATGGAACTCGAATCCGCAAAGATGATTGGCGCCGGCTTGGCCGTGATCGCACTGGCGGGTGTCGGCGTCGGCATCGGTAACATCTTTTCCTCTCTCGTCTCCTCGATCGCCCGTAATCCGGCGGCTCGCGGCGAGGTCTTCGGCATCGGCATCCTCGGCTTTGCGCTGACGGAAGCCATTGCGCTGTTTGCGCTGCTGGTGTCTTTCTTGATCCTGTTCACCTGATTGTCGGCGAATTGGCGCTCAGGCCTCGATCGGGGCTCGGGCGCTGGTTCGCGGTGAGGGAAGAACACATGCGCGCGACTTTCCAAGCCTTTCGAGGCAACGCGTTTCGCTGCCGGCCGACCTCCCTGGTTTTGGGGGTGGGCCTGCTGCTGTCCGGCCTGATTCTGTCTGGGCCGGTCATGGCAGCGGCGGCGCCGGGTGAGGCCAAGCTGCCGCAGCTCGATATCCAGACCTATCCGTCGCAGATCTTTTGGCTGATCATCAGCTTCATCGTTCTATATCTCCTGGTCTCCCGCGTGGCGGTGCCGCGTATTTCAGAAGTTCTGGAAGAACGCCAGGAACGCATTGCCGATGACCTGGATAAGGCGGAGACCTTGAAAAAAGAAGCCGAACAGGTTCGCGGCGAATACGAAAAAGCGCTAGCTGAGGCGCGGGACAAGGCGCATGCCGCGACCCGTGAGGCACAGGAGGCGGTAGCCAAAAGCGGCGCCGTGCTTGAGGCGGAAGCACGCGACAAGGTCACGGTGATGCTGAAGGACGCGGAGATCCGGATCGCCGCCGCGCGGACCGAGGCGATCGGTAACGTTCGCTCAGTGGCCCGCGATGTCGCAGGCGACGCGGTCGCGAAATTGATCGGCATTCAGATAACCGGGGATGAACTCGATCGGGTGGTCAGTTCAGCCATGGAGGGCCGCAGCTGATGACCTTCACACCGGAACTCGCGGTTGGCATCGCCTTTGTCATTTTCGTCGCCCTGGTGCTTTGGAAAGGCATGGCGAAAATTACCGTCGGCCTCGACAAGCGCTCCGAGGAAATCAGCCAGCTGCTCGACGAGGCGCAGAATTTGCGCGAAGAGGCGCAAGCGGCTCTGGCCGGCTATCAACGTCAGCAGCGGGATGCTTTGACCGCAGCCGAGGAAATCATCGCGCGGGCCAAGGACGAGGCCGAGCGGATGAAGATAGATGCCGAGGCGGCGCTTGCGGCGACCCTGAAACGGCGCGAGGAACAGGCTGTCGACCGCATCGCCCAGGCCGAAGCCAAGGCAATTCAGGATGTGCGGGATCAGGCCGTGGATCTTGCCATTGGCGTCACGGCAAAGTTGATTGGCGATAACATGTCGGCCGATGTTCAAGGCCGGCTGATTGGTGACGCGACTGGCGAGTTGGCCAACAAACTTCAATAAGCAAACGTCAATAGCGCGATCTCAAGTCTTGGACTTGGCGATTATGATTGAAGGCGATCGGATTTTCCGGTCGCCTTCGGCATTTGGCGGCTAAATTTTCCAAGGTGAATATTGTCACGCCGTCCTCTCTGGTCGGTCGCGCGGTAGGTTGGCCGGGACTCCGACCGCCTAATTCTGCTATAGGCATGTCAATCTAGGGGCGCGAATTTGACCCCGCCGGTCTACCTGGGAGAGCCATCATGACCGCTTGTATCGTTGGTTGGTCGCACCTGCCGTTCGGCAAGCGCGAAGGTGATGACGTCGAGAGCATGATCGTCAAGGTTGCGGCTGATGCCGTGGCCGATGCGGGGTTTGAGCCGGCCGACGTGGACGCGGTTTATGTCGGCCATTTCGGCGGCGCATTTTCGCCCCAGGCCTTCACCGCCAGTTTGGTTTTCCAAGCCTCCGACGGTTTCCGCTTCAAGCCGGCGACACGAGTCGAAAACGCCTGTGCGACCGGTAGTTCAGCCGTCCACCAGGGCGTCGACTTCATCGAGGCCAAGCGGGGCAGGGTTGTTCTTGTGGTCGGTGTCGAGAAGATGACCGATCTGAAGGGCCCAGCCGTTGGCGAGGCGCTGCTGACCGCCAGCTACTTGAAGGAGGAGGCGGGAATCGAAGGCGGCTTCGCCGGTGTCTTCGGGCAGATCACTCAGGCCTATTTTCAGCGTTATGGCGATCAATCCGACGCCCTGGCGAGGATCGCCGCGAAGAACCACAAGAACGGCGTCGCCAATCCCTACGCACAGATTCGCAAAGATCTTGGCTATGAGTTCTGCCGTAATATTTCCGACAAGAATCCGTTGGTGGCCGGGCCGTTGCGCCGCACCGATTGTTCGCTGGTCTCCGATGGTGCGGCGGCGCTGGTGCTGAGCGATGTCGAGACCGCGCTTGGCCGGCCCAAGGCGGTGGCGTTCCGCGCCCGTGCCCATGTCAACGATTTCCTGCCGATGTCGAAGCGCGACGTGATCCAATTCGAAGGCTGCACCCAGGCCTGGGGCCAGGCGCTTGGCGCGGCAGGGCTCAGTCTGGACGATCTGTCCTTCGTCGAGACCCATGACTGCTTCACCATCGCCGAGTTGATCGAGTATGAGGCGATGGGGCTGGCCAAGCCTGGCCAGGGGCATCGGGTGATTGAGGAAGGCTTAACCCAGAAGGATGGCAAGCTGCCGGTAAACCCGTCCGGTGGGTTGAAGGCCAAGGGCCATCCGATCGGCGCCACCGGGGTCTCGATGCATGTGCTGACCGCCATGCAGCTACGCGGCGAGGCTGGCGACATGCAGGTGGCGAACGCCAAGCTCGGCGGGATTTTCAATATGGGCGGTGTCGCGGTGGCCAATCTGGTCTCGATCCTAGAGCCGATTCGTTAATCGACGAAGACTTGAGCCAGACACGTTTCCATAAAAAAACCGACTCTCGGAGCCTAATCATGAGTGACTTCCGCGCCCTGGTGCTGCGTGAGGCTGATCGCAAGGTATCGGCGGCCTTCGAGACCCTGACCGAGGCCGACCTACCCAAGGGTGATGTCCTGGTCCGGGTGAGCCATTCGACGCTCAATTATAAGGACGGCATGGTGCTGAACGGTATCGGTCGGCTGGTTCGGGACTACCCGCATGTACCCGGTATCGACTTTTCCGGCGTGGTGGAGAGCTCGCAGCATGCCGGGTTCAAGCCCGGCGATGAAGTGGTGCTGACCGGTTGGCGGGTTGGCGAGGCGCATTGGGGCGGCTATGCCGAGAAGGCCCGGGTCAGCGGTGACTGGCTGGTGCCGCTCCCGACCGGGCTTTCCATGGCTGACGCCATGGCCATTGGCACCGCCGGCTTCACCGCGATGCTCGCCGTGCGGGCTCTGGAGGCGCATGGTCTCAAGCCTGATGCCGGCGAGGTGCTGGTCACCGGCGCCGCCGGCGGCGTTGGCAGCGTGGCGACGGCGATCCTGGCTAATCTTGGCTATCAGGTCGCCGGCTCGACCGGCCGTCCGGAGCAGGCGGATTATCTGCAGGCGCTCGGCGTCACGACGATCATCGAGCGGGATGAATTGGCGGCGCTGCCGAGCCGTCCCTTGGGACGCGAGCGATTCGTTGCTGCGATCGACAATGTCGGCGGCCCAACCCTGTCCAATCTGTTGACCCAGATCGCCTATGGCGGCTCGGTCGCGGCGGTTGGATTGGCCGGAGGCAGTGATCTGTCGACGACGGTCCTGCCCTTCCTGCTGCGCGGCGTGAATCTGTTGGGGATCGACTCGGTGATGTGTCCTATGGGGCCGCGCATAGAAACCTGGAATCGCTTGGCGCGTGATCTACCGCTGGATAAATTGCGGGCGATGGTTGAGGTTCACGCCTTGGACGACTTGCCGCGTTTGGGTAAGGAGATCCTGTCCGGCGGGGTGCGCGGGCGTGCGGTGATCAAGATCGGTGCGTGAATTTCCGCTCGTAGCCGGGCTTCAGTCGTCGTAGCTGATCAGCGATGTGAACGGAATGTCGAGCCGGGAGCGACCCTCCAGAAATGTCAGTTCCATGATGCAGGCGCTGCCGACCACATCGCCGCCGATCTGCTTCAGCAGGTCGGCGGCGGCCTTGAGTGTTCCCCCGGTGGCCAGCAAGTCATCGACGATCACCACCCGTTGCCCGACCTCGACCGCGCCCTCCTGGATTTCGATCGTGTCGGTGCCATATTCAAGGTCATAGGTGAAGGGAATGGTCCGGCCAGGTAATTTCCCCTGCTTGCGGATCATCTGGAATCCCAGTCCAAGTTGCAGCGCCAGCGGGGCCGCGACCAGAAAACCCCGCGATTCGATCCCCGCCAGAACATCAGGCTTGAAGGCGGAGACCACTTTTTCAAGTTGGGCGACAGCCTCCCGCCACGCTTCGGCATGCCCGAGCAAGGTCGAAATGTCATAAAACAGGATGCCCGGTTTGGGGAAATCCGGCACCTGTCGGATATGCTGTTTCAGGTCCATGGGTTGCCTTTTCATGACCGAGGTCACGCCGTTTTGGTTGCTGGAGCACGATCGGTTTAGTCCCAATCGCCGGGCGATAAACGAAAGTATGAAGCGGCCTCTGTTATATTGATTTCGCGCCGGGTTCACAATTCAAGCGGATACAGATTGTGCTGGGACGGTTATTGACTTGGCTCTACAGGTTTGAATTTTAAGGCAAAAGATACCCGACCTACGGGGCTGTTTCGGGCTGCACCGGTGATATGCCTTGGATAAACCGGGATGACCTGCCCCGGCGCACCGGTTACTGTTGGCAAGCCGGTGGTGTTGGCGATCGGGCCGGTGCGATGCGGGCGAAACCCGGCTTGGCTGAATGGCCGATGGGGCCGAGGAAATGGCGCCTGCATCAGTGGTTTGAATTCCCAGGCGCAGGGGGCGACGGCTTGGTGACGAGTGACCATTCGCAATTTTTATCAATTCGCGCTGAGGGCGACGCGTTGCATGTCGCCGTTCTCGGCGCTTGGACGCTCGATGTCGCGGTCACGCTGAACGACACACTGCAGGGGCTTGCCGCGCGGGGCGGCTGGTGGTGCTTGATGCCACGGCGATGACGGCGCTGGACAGCGCCGGCGCCTGGGTCCTCGGACGGACCCTGCGCGCCCTGGGCGAGCAAGGCGCCGAGGTGAAGGTCGACGGGATGCGCGACGACTTCCGCGCCTTGCTCGACAAGACGAAAATTATCGATCTAGACGTGGCATTGGCCGAAGCGCCGCCGACGGCGATTATCGCGATCCTGCATCGGGCCGGAGAAAGCGTCGTTTCGAGCCTGTCGGTGGGGCGGGAGTTGCTGGGGTTCTTTGGGCTAAGCATTGTGACGCTCGGCCAAGTGCTGGTCGGTCGGGTGCGTCTGCGCTGGATCTCCTTATTGCGTCAGATAGAGGCCGTGGGTTTCGACGCATTGCCGATCGTCGGCTTGCTTTGCTTCTTGGTGGGGATTGTCCTGGCCTATATGGGGGCTCTGCAGTTGCAGCGGTTCGGTGCCGCGATCCTGACGGTGAATCTGGTCGGGGTCTCGGTGCTGCGCGAGATCGGCGTGCTGCTGACCGCGATCATCGTCGCCGGCCGCTCAGGCAGTGCGTTTACCGCGCAGATCGGGACCATGAAGGTCAACCAGGAGGTCGACGCCATGGAGACCCTGGGGCTGTCGCCGATCGACGTTCTTGTGGTTCCGCGGCTGGTGGCGCTGTTGATCGCCCTGCCGCTGCTGGTGTTCTTTGGCGACATGATGGGGTTGGTCGGCGGAGCGGTGATTTCCGTACTCTATCTCGATCTTTCCTTTGGCCAGTTCATGGTTCAGTTGAAGGACGCGGTCGATTTCTGGGACTTTGGCACGGGTATGCTGAAAGCGCCGGTATTTGCCTATGTCATCGCGCTGGTCAGCTGTCACCAGGGGCTTCAGGTTTCCGGCAGCGCTGAAAGCGTCGGTACGCGGACCACGGCCTCGGTGGTGCAATCGATCTTCCTGGTCATCGTTCTTGACGCCATTTTCGCCATCTTCTTCGCGGAGATCGGCATATGACGAGACTCGAAAAAAAACCACCTCAGACCCATTCCGATCGGCGGTCAGTCGATCTTGGTCCGGCGATCCGGGTCCGCGGCCTTCGCACCCAATTTGGCGATCAAGTGATCCATGACGGACTTGATCTGACGGTCCGGCGCGGCGAAGTGATCGGCGTGGTTGGCGGCTCGGGGACCGGAAAGTCGGTGCTGATGCGAACCATCATTGGCCTGCAGCGACCGGCCGCCGGCGAGATTGAACTGCTGGAGGAGCCGATCAAGATGGGCGGCGGGGTCTCTCCGACCCGGCGCTTACAGGGGCGTTTTGGCATGATGTTTCAAGACGGCGCGTTGTTCAGTTCGCAGACCGTGGCGCAGAATATTCAAGCGCCTATGCGCGAGCGCGGCGGTATTCAGCAAGAGTTGATGGATGAATTGGCCCGGCTAAAAATCCAAATGGTCGGCCTGCCTCCCGAAGCGGGCGCGAAGTATCCATCGGAGCTGTCCGGCGGAATGCGTAAACGCGCCAGTCTGGCTCGGGCGCTGGCGCTCGATCCGCAGGTCGTTTTCCTTGACGAGCCGACCGCCGGGCTTGATCCGATTGGCGCTGCTGCCTTTGATACGCTGATCCGTGATCTGCAACGCAGCCTCAATTTGACGGTTGTAATGGTGACCCACGACCTGGACAGTCTGGCGGCGATCTGCGATCGCATCGCGGTACTGATCGACAAGAAAATTATCGTAGACACTCTCGAAGCGTTGACCCGCCACCCGCATCCGTGGATCCAGGAATATTTCCATGGGCCCCGGGCTAGGGCGGCTTTCGGTTCGCATCAGGCGGAGGAATAGGCATGGAGACCAGAGCAAGTTACGTCGTGGTCGGTGCCTTTGTGTTTGGGCTGTTCGCCGCGGTCATGGTTTTCGTGATGTGGCTGGGCAAGCTCGAACTTGATCATCAGTCCAATGCCTACCGCATTGAATTTTCCGGGACCGTAACCGGTCTTTCGGTTGGTAGTCCGGTGAAATACCGAGGCATCCCAGTGGGTGAGGTCACCGATATTCGATTGGACGCTGAGGATGTGGAGAAGATCCAGGTCACCATCGACGTGAGTGACGAAGTGCCGATCAAGCAGGATGCTTATGCGGTGCTGGAAAGCCAGGGATTGACCGGGGTCGGTTTCATTCAAATCAAGGGCGGTTCCAAGGCTGCGCCGAAACTGCTGCCGGCGCCTGGACAGGAATTCGCCGCGCTTCCGGCGCGAGCATCGGTGGTCGAGGAAGTGTTTGAATCGGCCCCCGAGATTGCCAATCAACTGTTGATTTTGACCAATCGCGCCTCGGCGATCCTGAAACCGGAAAACCAAGCCGCGTTCGAAGGTATTCTCGCCAATCTCAATACGGTGAGTGGGGCATTGGCCGACGAAGCCGACGGCATTAGCGCGCTGGTCCGCAACGCCAACGCGGTCACCGCCAGTTTACGGGAGTTGACGGAAGTCCTGCGGCCGGTGGTCAAGAACATCGGCCAAGATTTGAAAGGCATGGCTGAGGAATCATCGCAGACCATGTCGGCGATCCGCGGCAGCGTCATCGGCATCGATGCCGAAATAGTGACCTTGAGCAGCAACGCCTCGCGGGCGCTATCGCAACTGACGATCGCGGCCGACCAGGCGCAGGGGTTGATCGCGGAAAACCGTAACGCGGTGCGTGATTTTTCGCAGACCGGGTTGTATGAACTGACCCAGTTTTTGATCGAGGGCCGGCTTCTGCTGGAGAACCTGAACCGAGTTACTCGGCAGCTGGAGCGCGATCCGGCGCGGATTCTGTTCGGCAGTCGTGACCGTGGGGTGGAGACAAGCAAATGAGGCAGCAGCGGGTGAATTTTCGGCCGGCGCACGCACGCGCGATCCTCGTCGTCGCCCTGGCGATGGTGACGGTGGCGGCGGCCGGGTGCGGCATCATTCCAGCGCCGCAGCCGGCGCCGCAATTGTACACGCTGTCTCCTAAAAGTACGTTCAAGCCGGAGTTGAAGGCTGTAACCTGGCAATTGGGCGTGGAACTGCCGGCGGCTCCGGCGGGGCTCAGTTCGGCGCGGATCGCGGTAACCCGAGAGCCGCTGACCCTGGAGTATTATGCCGGGGCGCAATGGGTCGATGACGCACCCGCGATGATTCAGCGGCTTTTGATCGAGTCGTTCGAGAACTCCCAGAGGATTGTCGGTGTCGGCCGGTTAGCGGTGGCGCTCCGCTCGGATTATGTCCTGCAGCCGGAACTGCGTGAGTTTCAGGCCGAATACCCAGACGGCGCCGGTATTC
>JAQBUJ010000071.1 GCA_027623845.1 Pseudomonadota bacterium | reverse complement strand
CCAATGCCGCCAGAAGAGCCGCGTCGACCACGTGTTGACCGCGCCCGGCATTGATCACGAACGCTCCCTTGGGCAACGCCGCCAGGGTATCGACGTGGATGATGCCCGCCGTATCCGGCGTCAGCGGCAGCAAACAGCACAGAATGTCGGTGCGATTGAGGAACGCTTCCAACTGGTCCTCGCCATGGAAGCTCTCGACGCTGCCGATCAATTTTTGGGTTCGGCTCCACCCGGCGACATCGAAACCCAGCGCCGCCACCTTGCTCGCGGTGTCACCGCCCAGCGCCCCAAGGCCGAGAACGCCAACCCGCCGCTCCGAGGTTTCCGGGGCCGGCAGCACCTTCCAGACCCGCTGCCGCTCCAGCTCCTGATATTCCGGACCTTGGCGGTGAAAGCGCAAAATATTCAATAACATCCATTCGCTCATTGCCCTGGCCATCCAAGGGTCTACCAGACGCATCACCTTGGCGCCCGGCGGCAAGTCTGGGTCGAGGAAGACATGGTCGACACCCTGACCAAGCGAGCAGATGCAGCGCAGATTGGTCATCGCCACCAGACTGCCGGGCGGTAGCGCCCAGAGCAGCGCGAATTCGATGTCCTTGGGATCGCCGACATCGGGCCAGACCCGGAAGTCCAGATCGGGGATACGCTCTTTCAGAGCCGCCCCCCATTCAACGGGTGATTCATTCAAGGAGTGGAAAAGCACCGCCGGCATGAAATTTCTCCCGCCACGACAAAGGACACGAACCTCAGGTTCGTACCACACCGTCCTCGACGGCTTCCAGGTCGAAGGCGGCCGCCATCAGCGCCCGGGTATACGCTTGGCGCGGCCGCTCGATGATTTCGGCGGCATCGCCCTCCTCAACCACCAAGCCGTCGCGCATGACAATGATCCGGTGCGACATCGCCCGCACCACCTTCAAATCATGGCTGATAAACAGATAAGCGAGGCTGTGCTTGCGTTGCAGGTCACGCAGCAGCTCGACGATTTGCGCCTGCACGCTCATATCCAAGGCCGAGGTCGGCTCATCCAGCACCACCAGACGCGGGCGCAGCACCATCGCCCGAGCGATCGAGATCCGCTGACGCTGGCCGCCGGAAAATTCGTGCGGATAGCGGTTGCGCATTGCCGGGTCGAGGCCAACCTCGCTTATCGCCTCGTCGATCCGGTCTTCAAGCGCCTCCTTGCCGGACAGACCGAGATCTCGGGGACTATGCACCCGCAATCCTTCGCCGATGATCTCGGCCATCGACATGCGGGGGCTCAAACTGCCGAAAGGGTCTTGGAAAACCACCTGCATCTCGCGCCGGAGCGGTCGTGTGTCCTTAAAGCGCAGGCCTTGAATGTCCTGTCTTCGATAGACAATGGTGCCGGTACTGGATTGCAGGCGCAGCACCGCCATGCCCAAGGTCGTCTTGCCGGAGCCGCTCTCGCCCACCACCCCCACCGTCTCGCCCTCGTGCACCGCAAAGGTGATCCCGTCGACCGCCTTCACATGGCCGACCGTGCGCTTCAGAATGCCGCGTTGGATCGGGAACCAGACTTTCAACTCGCGCGCCTCAAGCACCGGGGGAGCGTCGGCGGCTATTGGATCCGGCTGGCCTTTCGGCTCCGCCGCCAGCAGGCGTTGGGTATAGGCGTGAGAGGGGGCCGAGAACACCGCCTCGGCAGCGCCTTTCTCGACCATCTCGCCCGCGGTCATCACGCAGACCCGGTCCGCCATCTTGCGCACGATCCCAAGGTCATGGGTGATCAGCAGCATCGCCATGCCGAAATCCCGTTGCAACTCTTTCAACAGCTTCAGGATCTGCGCTTGAATGGTCACGTCCAGCGCCGTTGTCGGCTCATCGGCGATCAACAGATCCGGTTCGTTGGCCAGCGCCATGGCGATCATCACCCGCTGACGCTGACCGCCGGAAAGTTGATGCGGATAGGATTGCAGCCGGCTCTCGGGGTCGCGGATACCAACCAGATCAAGCAGTTCCAGGGTCCGCACACGGGCCTTGGCGGCGCTTAACCCTTTATGCATGGTGAGGGTTTCGTTGATCTGATTTTCGACCACATGCAGCGGATTGAGCGAGGTCATCGGCTCTTGGAAAATCATTGAGACCCGGTTGCCGCGTATCGCCCGCAGCGTCGCCTCGTCGGCGCCGACCAATTCCTTACCCTGGAACCGAACGCTGCTGCGCGGTGAATGCCGGGCCACCGGATAGGGCAGCAGTTGCAGCACCGACAGGGCGGTTACCGATTTGCCGGAGCCGCTTTCACCGACCAGGGCCACGGTCTCGCCCTTCTCCAGGGTGAAGGCTGCCCCCTTGACGGCTTCGGTGACGCTGCCGCCGGCATGAAAGCTGACGTCAAGGTCACGCACTTCCAGCAGCGGAGCGGTATTCGGCTTGGTCATCGAGCCGGTCTTGAAGGTCCCGGTCATGCGAACGTCTTCCGGGGGTCAAAGGCGTCGCGCACCGCCTCACCGATAAAGATCAGCAGGCTCAACATTATCGCCAACACGAAGAACCCGGTCAGGCCGAGCCAGGGGGCTTGCAGGTTGTTCTTACCCTGGTTCAACAACTCACCCAGCGACGGCGAGCCCGGCGGCAAGCCAAGCCCGAGGAAATCCAGCGATGTCAGGGCTGTCACCCCTCCGGTCAGGATAAACGGCAGCATGGTGACGGTCGCGACCATGGCGTTGGGCAGCACATGGCGAAACATGATGGTCGCATCAGCGACCCCAAGCGCCCGGGCCGCACGGACGAAATCCAGATTGCGGGCCCGCAGAAATTCCGCCCGGACCACGCCGACCAGGGCCAACCAACTGAACAGCAGCAGAATGCCGAGCAAGACCCAAAACCCCGGCACCAAAATGCTCGACATGATGATCAGGATGTAAAGCTGCGGCATGCCGGCCCAGATCTCAATGAACCGCTGAAACAACAGGTCGAGCCAACCCCCATAAAATCCCTGAACCGCGCCGGCCGCGACACCGACGACGCTGCTCAGAATCGTCAGGATAAGCCCGAACAAAACCGATAACCGGAACCCATACAGCAGCCGGGCGAAAACATCGCGCGCCTGATCATCGGTGCCAAGCCAATGGCGCGCATCCGGCGCCGAGGGGGCGGGCTTGCCCAATTCCCGGTCGATCGTGTCGTAACTGAACCGGACGATCGGCCAGGCGATCCAGCCCTGCTTTTCGATCAATTCCTGCACAAACGGGTCGGTATAGTCCGCTTCGGTCGGGAAATCGCCGCCGAAGGTCGTCTCCGGATAGGCGACCAGGGCTGGAAGATAAAAGGCGCCATCGAAGCGAACCAAATAGGGTTTGTCATTGGCGACACCCTCGGCGAACAGACTAACCACGAACAGAAACAGGAAAATCCAAAGCGACCAAAAGCCGCGTTGGTTCTTTTTGAAGTTCTCAATGCGGCGGCGATTGATCGGGGTGACGCGGAAGCCAATCACCCGGTCGATTTTTTCCATACTAGCCGCCACCGGTCAGACCTCCCGGCTTTCAAAGTCGATCCGCCGATCGATCACGACATACATGATGTCGCCGAGAATGCTCATCAGCAGCCCGAGCAGCGTGAAGAAATACAGGGTTGCGAACATCACCGGATAGTCACGCCCGATCGCCGCTTCAAACCCCAGCAACCCAAGCCCATCGAGGGAAAATATGATCTCGATGATCAGCGACCCGGTGAACAGGATACCGATGAAGGCGCTTGGGAAACCGGCGATGACGATCAGCATCGCGTTACGAAACACATGGCCATAGAGAACCCGCGCCTCGCTCAACCCCTTGGCCTTGGCGGTGACGACGTATTGTTTGTTGATCTCCTCCAGGAAGGAATTCTTGGTCAACATGGTAAGGCCGGCGAACCCGCCAATCACCATGGCGCCGACCGGCAGCACCATGTGCCAGAGATAATCCAGCGTCAGCTCCCACCAGCCAAGGCTTTGCCATCCCTGCGAGACCAGGCCGCGAATCGGGAAGACCTGCCAAAAACTACCGCCGGCAAACAGCACCACCAGCAGGATCGCGAACAGGAAGCCGGGGATCGCGTTGCCGACGATCACCAGCCCCGATGTCCAGACGTCGAACCGGCTGCCATCGCGCACCGCCTTGCGAATGCCCAGCGGGATGGAGATCAGATAAACCAACAAGGTCGTCCAGATCCCCAGGGATATCGACACCGGCATCTTCTCAAGCACCAGGTCGATTACCTTGCGGTCCTTGAAATAGCTCTCGCCGAAATCGAACACGAGATAGTTGCGCAGCATCAGCAGGAACCGCTCATGCAGCGGTTTGTCGAAACCGAAAGTGCGCTCGATTTCCTTAATGATCTCCGGATCAAGGCCGCGGGCGCCGCGATAGCTGGAAGCCGCATTGCCCGATGATTGGCCCGGAGACGATCCAGATTGAGTCGATGTGGTATCGCCGCCGCCGGCGCCGCTGATCCGCGCCGTGGCGTCGATGCCAATACCTTGGATGCGGGCGATGGTCTGCTCCACCGGGCCGCCCGGCGCGAACTGGACGACGGCGAAATTCACCAGAATGATCGCCAACAAGGTAACCGGAATGAATAGCAGCCGCTTGACGATATAGGCTAACATTCAGCCTCCTCCATGGCGTCATCCCGCCATCGCACGGCTATTTGCCGCCCGATTTGCGCCAGGCCTCCAGCGTCGCTTGTTTCTCGGGATCGATCCACCAGGTCGTCGGATAGCCGTCGGAGTATTTCGCCACCACCTTGGGGCGGCCGAACTTGTTCCAATAGATCAGCCGAGAGGCCCGGAGATGGAAATGCGGGATCAGGTAATGCCCCCAGAGCAACACCCGGTCCAAGGCCCGGGTTCGGGCGACCAGACTGGCGCGGTCCGGCGCCTGGATCACCAGATCAACCAACGCGTCGACGACCGGGTCCTTGATGCCAATTTGGTTGCGGCTGCCGGGGGTATCAGCCTTGGCGGAATGCCAGAAATCCCGCTGTTCATTGCCGGGCGACAAGGATTGGCCAATGCCGCCGATGATCATGTCGAAATCAAAACTGTCGGTGCGGTTTTGGTATTGCGCCACATCGACGCTTCGGATCGACATCTCGATCCCCAGCCGTTTCAGGTTCTGTTGCAGCGGCAGGGCGAGCTTTTCCATCGACGGTTGGGCAAGCAGCATTTCAAAGACCAGCGCCTCACCCTGCGCATTCACCAGTTTGCCGTCCTTGACCCGCCACCCGGCCTCTCGCAGCAACTTCAAAGCCGCGCGTAGATTGTTCCGGATATTGCCGGTGCCATCGGTCTTCGGCGCTTGATAGATCGTGGTGAAAACCTGCGCCGGGATCTTGCCGCGAAACCGTTCGAGGATTTCCAGTTCCTCGCCCTTCGGCAGGCCCCGCTCCGACGACAATTCGGAGTTCGAAAAGTAGCTGTTGGTGCGCGTATAGGCGCCGTACATGATGGTTTTGTTAGCCCATTCGAAATCCCAGGCATGGGCGATCGCCTGGCGCACTCTTGGATCACTGAAATACGCGCGCCGGGTGTTGAAGATAAAACCCTGCATGCCGGTTGGTCGTTCATGTGGGATCAGCGCCTTGACCACATGCCCCGCCGTCAGGGCCGGGAAATCGAACGATGTGGCCCAGCGCTTGGCCGAATTTTCGGCGCGCAGATCAAAAGCCCCGCTCTTGAACGCCTCGGTCGCCACTTGACGATCCCGGTAATATTCGTAGCGGATCTCATCGATATTCGACTGCCCCTTGTTCACCGGCAGGTCCGCGCCCCAATAGTCCTTTACCCGCTCATAAGTGATCGAGCGGCCGGCCTCGAAGGCCTTGATCCGATAGGCGCCGCTGCCCAAGGGCGGCTCAAGGATGGTTTTGGTGAAATCCCGGCTTTGCCAGTAATGCTTGGGAAGAATACTCATCTGTCCCAAAATCATCGGTAACTCGCGATTGGCGCTGCCGGGAAACTTGAAAGTTACCTGGCGCTCAGCGGTTTTTTCAACGCTTTTTACATCGCCATAATAGGCCCGAAAAAACGGATGGCCCTTTTTGATCAAGGTATTGAAGGTCCAGATAACATCCTCGGGGGTGATCTTCACGCCGTCATGCCAGCGCGCCTTTGGATTGAGATTAAAGGCGACCCACGAACGATCATCCGGCACCACCACGCTTTCGGCGATCAGTGCATAGTTGGTGAACGCCTCATCTGCGGAGCCGGTCATCAGGCTGTTGTAAATCAGTCCCAGGCCGGCCGCGCCGACACCCTTCAATATGTAGGAATTGAAGCTGTCATAAGTGCCGGTCGCCTCGTTGACGACCACCCCACCCTTGGGAGCATCCGGGTTGACGTAATCGAAATGGGTAAAGTCCGGGCCGTATTTCGGCGCGCCGTGCATGGCGATCGCATGAGCCGGCTGCGGTGCCGCCGCATTGGCGGGGAGCGGCGTCAAGATCGCGGTGATCAACAACAAGACGGGCAACCTAAATCGAGATACGGCCATGATCTGCTGCTCTCCCCGGCAGTTCGCGCGTCTATCGGATCTTGATATCAGATTGTAAGGACCAGATTGGGAAGAAATACGGCAATTTAATGGTTATCGCCAAACCGTGACCGCCTGGGTTGGTCCGTTCAGGTCTGGTCGGTTCAGGCTTGGTCGGTTCAGGCTTGGTTCAACAGCCGGATCACTTCGGCATGCAGTTTGGGGTCGCCAGCGGCAACGATGCGATCAGTGGTCTCGATGCCCAGGGGCTCACCTTGCCAACCGGTAACGATACCGCCGGCCGCCTGGATCATGGCGGTTGGGGCGAGATAATCGTAATCCGACAATTGGGCCTCGATCACCAGATCGATCGACCCGAGAGCCAACATGCCGTGCAGATAGCAATCGCCGCCATAGATCGGCAGCTTGATGCGATCGTGGACCCGAGCGACACGCTCCATATCCTCGCCGGTGAACATCAACGGACTGGTCGAGCCGGAGGTCGCCTCTGAAAGCCGCCGGCCGGTACGGGTCTTGACTGGTTTGCCCTTAAGCGTCGTCGCCAGCCCCTCGCCGCCGATCCAGCGCTCTCCGGTCGCCGGGATATCAACAACCCCCAGCACCGGCGCGCCATTGCGCAGCAGCGCGACCAGGGTTCCGAACAAAGGGGAGCCGCTAATGAAGGCCTTGGTGCCGTCGACCGGGTCCAGGGACCAGATGTACTCAGCATCCATACGCACCCGGCCAAATTCCTCGCCGGCGATCCCATGGTCGGGGTAACGCGCTTCGATCAATGCGCGAATACCGGCTTCGGCTTCGCGGTCGGCGATGGTCACCGGACTTTCGTCGGCCTTGTCGATGACCTCAAGGTCCTGGCGCCAATAACCAAGGATGATTTTACCGCTCGCATCCACTAGGGATTCAGCGAAAGCGGCGAACTCAGCGATCGATTCGGTCATGACGTAAAGCACTCAGATCGCGGAGCGCCGCGATCCCGCATCACCCGCCGGACGCTTCCTTGGCGATCTCAACGGCTGTCGGCAAGGCCGCCGGACTGTCCGCCAAGCTGCGCAGATAAGCGATCACCGCCGCCCGATCGCCCACCTTTTTAAAGCCAGGGAAATTCATCTTGGTGCCAGGAACGAACGCCTTCGGCTTGGTCAGGAAACTATTCAGCGAGGCGTAGTCCCAATTACCGCCAAGGCCGGTCAGCGGCGCCGAATATTTGAACCCATCCTTGCCGCCCGTGCCGGCGTTCACCACGCCATAAAGGTTCGGGCCGATCTTATTTTTGCCGCCCTTGTCCGCCGTGTGACAGGCCGCGCATTTCTTGAAGGCCTTCTGCCCCTTGGCCACATCCGCCGTCGCCAGCAACGCCAGAATGGGCTCCATGCTCGGGCCTTCCTCGGCCGGGCTGGTCGCCGCACCGCCAAGAGCGCTGGTGTCGACCACATAGGCGTTCTGCTCAAGATAGACCGGATGCACCAGTCCACCGGCAACCTTGCCCGCCACCATCGCCAGCAACCCAGCACAAAGGATACCCGCCGCGAATTTATTCAGCTCCAGCGATGCCATGCCCGTCCTCGCCCGTCTCAATTCATGCGTCGCCCCAGCTTCGGAGCGCTGTTTAATCTACAGTTTCCGGACGCACCTGTCCATCGGACCTAGCGCCTGGAATTTCCTCGACAGTGTTAGCGCGCCCAAATAGCAATTGACAGATCCGATGCAACCTCTTGACAGCCCCGATCACGCGGCATATCGCCGCAATCATCGGAGACACTTCCCCGGCACCAGCAAAGCGAGCTGTCAGATGGCGCTTCCTCGCGACCCTATTATTTTGATCCCCGCCCGCATGGAGTCCTCGCGGCTGCCCAACAAACCGCTGGCTGATATCTGTGGCGAGCCGATGATCGTCCAGGTCTGGCGCCGCGCCATGGAGGCCAATCTCGGACGGGTCGTGGTTGCCTGCGGCGAGGAGGAGATCGCGGTCGCCATACGCGCCGTCGGCGGCGAGGCCATCCTCACCGCACCGGGCCTGCCCTCCGGCTCCGACCGGATCCACGCCGCGCTGCGGATCGTTGATCCCGATGGCCGGCATGACGCGATCATCAATCTGCAGGGTGATCTGCCGGTTCTTGAGCCGAAGACCGTCAAAGCGACCTTGGATCTACTGGACCGGCCCGAGGTTGATATCGGCACCGTGGCCGCCGAGATCACCCTGGATGAAGAACGCACCAGCACGAGCGTCAACAAAGCCGTCGTCGCCTGGGAGCAACCGGACGCGCTGCGGGGTCGCGCGCTCTACTTCACCAAGGCCCCGGCGCCGACCGGCCAGGGTCCGATGTTCCATCATATCGGCCTGTATTCCTACCGCCCAGAGGCCTTGGCGCGGTTCGTCTCGCTGCCACCCTCGCCGTTGGAACTGATGGAGAAGCTAGAACAATTGCGGGCCCTGGAAGCCGGGATGAGGATCGACGTGGGGCGCGTTGACACGGTCCCGCTCGGTGTCGATACTCCGGCCGACCTAGAGCGCGCACGCCTCCTTTTAATGCATTGAAACCAGGACGAAAATACGTGTCTGACCCAAACCGCACCATCGCCTTCCAAGGCGAACTTGGCGCCAATTCTCATATGGCCTGCCAGGCTGCTCGCCCGGAACTTGAACCGCTGCCGTGTCACAGTTTCGAGGATATGCTTGCCGCGGTGCAGGAGAACCGCGCGCTGTGCGCCATGGTCCCGGTGGAGAACTCGGTCGCCGGACGGGTCGCCGACATTCATCACCTGCTGCCCGAATCCGGCCTCTATATCACCGGCGAGCATTTTCAACGGGTGAACGCCATGCTGCTGGGAGTGAAGGGCGCGCGGATCGAGGGTCTGAAGGAAATCCACAGCCACGTGCACGCGCTCGGCCAATCGCGCAAACTGATGCGCGAGCTTGGGGTGGCGCCGGTGCAACATCCCGACACCGCCGGCGCCGCGCGACAGATTGCCGAACGGGGCGATCCGACCATTGCCGCCATCGGCCCGCGGCTGGCCGCCGAGATCTATGGCCTGGATATCCTGCGGGAGAATGTCGAGGACGCCGATCACAACACCACACGCATGCTGATCATGGGTCGCGAGGCGATCATTCCGCCGGCCAATAACGGGCGGTGCGTGACCACGATCGTCTTTCGGGTCCGCAGTGTGCCGGCGGCGCTATACAAAGCCCTCGGCGGCTTCGCCACCAACGGCATCAACCTGACCAAGCTCGAATCCTACATGGTTGGCGGCTCCTTCGAGGCGGCGCAGTTTTATGTCGACGCCGATGGCCATCCCGAGGAACCGTCGATGCGCTTGGCTTTAGAGGAGCTGGGATTCTTCTGCCCGCCCGATGCGGTGCGGCTTCTCGGCACCTATCCGGCGCACCCGTTCCGGGCGACCAACGGGCGCTGACCCGGCACAGGCCGACGCCGGCAGCC
>JAQBUJ010000070.1 GCA_027623845.1 Pseudomonadota bacterium | reverse complement strand
GATCGGCCGGAATTCAGGTCAGGGCCGTTTCTCAACATCGCCGCCATTCTCGCCGATTGCGCCGCCAAGATGGAAAATTTTGACGTCAGGCCGAACAATCCGGCGCTAAGATCGGCGAATTTTTCCGGCGGTAATCAGCAGAAAATCGTGCTGGCCCGCGAGTTGGAGGCGCGGCCTCGTCTGTTGCTTGTCGGTCAGCCGACCCGGGGGGTGGATATCGGCGCCATCGAGTTCATTCATGCCAGCCTGATCGCCATGCGCGACGCCGGCGCCGGCGTGCTGCTGGTTTCGGTGGAACTTGACGAGATCCTTTCGCTTTCCGACCGGATCATCGTCATGTCGGCCGGGCGCATTGTCGGCAACCTCGATGCGGCGACGGCGGATGAGCGCAGTATCGGTCTGATGATGGCCAATGTCGGCCCCGACGAGGACGCGGCATGACGGCGCCTGGAGAGGTGCCGCGCTGGGTCGATATCGGGCTGATCCCGCTGATCAACATCACTGCGGCGTTCCTGGTCTCCGGCCTGGTGATCCTGGCGATTGGCGAAAATCCAATCGAGGCCTTAACGGTGATGCTGCGCGGTGCCTTCGGTTATCAAGAGGGTCTTGGCTATACGCTTTACTACACCACCAATTTCATCTTCACCGGGCTGGCGGTGGCGGTCGCCTTCCATGCCGGACTGTTCAATATCGGCGGTGAGGGGCAGGCCTATATCGGCGGTCTCGGGGTCGGGTTGGTCTGTCTTGCCTTCGATGGCGCGCTGCCTTTCGCGCTGGTCCTGCCGATCGCCGTTCTAGGCGGCGCGGCGTTCGGTGGCGCCTGGGCCGTCGTGCCGGCCTATTTGCAGGCCTATCGTGGCAGTCATATCGTGATCACCACGATCATGTTCAACTTTATCGCCTCGGCGCTGATGGTCTATCTGCTGGTCAATGTGCTGATCCAACCGGGCCAGATGTCGCCGGAATCGCGAGAGTTCGTCGAGGATGTTTGGCTGCCGTTCATGCACGAGATGCTGGGTTGGGTCGGGATCGAGGTCACCCGCTCGCCGCTAAACGCCTCGTTCCTGTTCGCGCTGATCTGCTGTGGGTTGGTCTGGGCGTTCATCTGGCGCACCGGGTGGGGCTATGCGATCCGCGCCACCGGGCACAACGAAAGCGCCGCCGTCTATGCCGGAATCGATCCGAAGCGGATCATTGTGCTGTCGATGTGCCTGTCCGGCGGGCTGGCCGGTTTGGTCGGGTTGAATGAGATCATGGGCGTGCAGCACCGCCTGCTGCTCAATTTCACCGCAGGCTATGGCTTTACCGGCATCGCGGTCGCGCTGATGGGACGCAATCATCCCGTCGGCATCGTGCTCGCCAGTCTGCTGTTCGGTGCGCTGTACCAAGGCGGCGCCGAGTTGGATTTTGAGTTCGCCACCATTACCCGCGATCTGGTGTTGGTGATCCAGGGGTTGGTGATCCTGTTCTCTGGCGCGCTGGCCTATATGTTCAATCCGATCATGGCCCGATGGTTTCAGCGGCCCGCGCCTTCGCCCGAAGCGACGGAGTAGACGATGGCGGATTCCTGGCTGCTGTTGCTGCTGACCTTGGACGCCACCTTGCGGGTGGCGACGCCGCTGATCTTCGCCGCCATGGCCGGGTTGTTCTCTGAGCGTTCCGGAGTCATCGATATCGGGCTGGAGGGCAAGATGCTGGCCGCCGCCTTCGCCGCCGCCGCCGTGGCTGCGGTGACCGGTTCGGCCGGACTTGGGCTGCTGGCGGCGATCGCCGTGTCGATGGCGCTAGCGCTGCTGCACGGCTTCGCCTGCATCACCCATCGCGGCAACCAGGTGGTCAGCGGCGTTGCGATCAACGTCCTGGCGTCGGGCCTCACCGTGGTGCTTGGCATCGCCTGGTTCAAGCAGGGCGGCCAAACCCCGGCCCTGCCGGACAGCGCACGGTTTACCCCGATCACCTGGCCGCTGGCCGATACCCTAGACGCGGTTCCCGTGCTCGGGCCGATCTACAAGGAGTTGATCAGCGGCCACAACATCCTGGTCTACGCGGCGCTGGCGGCGGTGCCGTTGACCTGGTTCATTGTCTATCGCACCCGTTTTGGCCTCAGGTTGCGGGCGGTGGGCGAATCTCCGGCGGCGGTCGATACCGCCGGGATCTCAGTCACCGGCCTGCGCTTCGGCGCGGTCCTGGCTTGCGGGTTGCTGTGCGGTCTCGCTGGCGCCTATCTATCCACCGGCCATTCCGCCGCCTTCATCCGCGACATGACCGCCGGCAAGGGTTACATGGCGCTGGCGGCGATGATCTTCGGCAAGTGGCGACCCTGGCCGGCGCTCGCGGCCTGCTTGCTGTTCGGGTTTCTCGAGGCGGTCGCCATCCGGCTGCAGGGCGTCGCGCTTCCCGGCCTCGGCGAGATCCCAGTGCAACTGATCCAGGCCCTGCCCTATATCCTGACAGTGGTCCTGCTGGCGGGGTTCATTGGCCGGGCGGTCGCCCCAAAGGCGATCGGCCTGCCCTATGTGAAAGAGCGGTAGACCGAGCAGTGGTGCGATCGAAGTTGAAATCATCGCCTGGAGGGGATAAAAACCAGCCACATTCACAGACTGTTCGAAACGCACGCCATGTGGCTCTCGACAACGATGACTAGTTAGCCGCTTCGGCCTTGCCGGGCCGAGGTGGCGGAACCGAGACGGCCCGGCCATCGCCGGCGTCGGTAACGGCAATTGCTATTCATCCGTAAGACCCGTCAGTTTCGTCGAGAGGACGATTCCCATGCCCAACATCACCTTGCCGGACGGCAGCGTCCGCAGTTTCGACGCCCCGGTCAGCGGCGCCCAACTCGCCGCCGATATCGGCCCCGGTCTCGCCAAAGCGGCGATGATAATCGTGGTCAACAACGAGGAGCGCGATCTTTCCCGCCTCATCGAAGAAGACGCGGACGTCGCTATCATCACCCGCCGCGACCCGGCGGCGCTTGAGTTGATCCGCCATGACACCGCCCACGTCATGGCCGAGGCGGTGTTGGAGCTGTATCCCGAATCCCAAGTCACCATCGGTCCGTCGATCGACAACGGTTTTTACTACGACTTTTATCGCGAAACGCCGTTCACCCCGGACGACCTGGAGATCATCGAAAAGCGGATGCATGAAATCGTCGATCGCGACGAGGTCATCACCCGCGAGGTCTGGACCCGCGACGAGGCGGTCGAGCACTACAAAAAGGTGAACGAGCCGTTCAAGGTTGAGTTGGTCGAGACGATTCCGGCGGATGAGGGGATTTCCTTCTATCGCCAAGGCGGGTTCCTTGATCTATGCCGTGGCCCGCATGTGCCCTCGACCCGTCATATCGGCCATGCGTTCAAGCTGATGAACCTCGCAGGGGCCTATTGGCGCGGTGATTCCAAGCGACCGATGCTGCAACGGATCTATGGCACCGCCTGGGCCGACGAAAAACAGCTGAAGGCCCATCTGCACATGCTTGAGGAGGCCGAGAAGCGGGATCATCGCCGGCTTGGTCGCGACCTCGATCTGTTCCATCTGCAGGAAGAGGCGGTTGGCTCGATCTTCTGGCATCCCAAAGGCTGGACCCTGTACCGGGAGATCGAAGCCCATGTCCGCCGCCGCCTGGATGTCGGCGGCTATAGCGAGGTCAAGACGCCGCAGTTGGTTGATCGGGCGCTCTGGGAAGCCTCGGGGCATTGGGAAAAATTCCGCGAGCATATGTTCATCGCCGAGAGCGAGGATGACCGCACCTTCGCCTTAAAGCCGATGAACTGCCCCGGCCATGTGCAGATCTACAAGCAAGGCATAAAAAGCTATCGAGATCTGCCGCTACGCATGGCCGAGTTCGGCTCCTGCCATCGCAACGAGCCCTCCGGCGCGCTGCACGGCATCATGCGGGTGCGGGCTTTCACCCAGGACGATGCCCATATCTTTTGCACCGAGGACCAAATCACCTCGGAAAGCATCGTGTTCTGCGATCTGCTAAGGAAGATCTACAAGGATTTCGGTTTCGAGGATATCCATGTGAAATTCTCCGACCGCCCCGAAACGCGCGCCGGTGACGACGCGACCTGGGACCGCGCGGAGGCGGCGCTTAAGGATGCCTGCGTGGCCGCCGAGTTGGAAACCACGCTCAATCCAGGCGAGGGTGCGTTTTACGGACCGAAGCTGGAATTCGTGCTGCGCGATGCGATTGGCCGGGAATGGCAATGCGGGACCCTGCAAGTCGACTTCGTCTTGCCGGAACGGCTGGACGCGACATATGTCGCCGAGGATGGCGCCCGCAAGCGGCCCGTGATGTTGCATCGGGCGATCCTGGGCTCGATGGAGCGGTGGATCGGCATCCTGATAGAACAGTATTCCGGGCGCTTCCCCCTATGGCTGGCGCCGGTCCAAGGCGTGGTCGCCACCATCACCAATGACGCTGATGGATATGCCGATCAGGTGCTCCAGGCGTGCAAGGCGGCCGGATTGCGGTTTGGCAAGGACGTGCGCAACGAAAAAATCAACTATAAGATCCGTGAGCATAGTCAGGCAAAAATCCCAGCAATCCTCGTGGTTGGCGCCCGTGAAGCGGAACAGGGCACCGTTGCAATCCGCCGACTTGGCGGCAAGGAGCAAGAAATCCTTGCGCTTGACGACGCCATTCATAGACTACGCGATGAGGCGGCCCCTCCGATGTGAGCAAACCGACCTCTGAAAGACATCGTCAGAACGCAAATCGAATGAATAGACAAAGGAGGCGTTAGATCGCCAGGACACCATTCAATCATCAGCCGGTCAAAGATGGCCCGCGGGTGAACCGAGACATCACTTCCGAACAAGTCCGCTGTATCGCCCCGGATGGTGAACAGCTTGGAGTGATGCAAACTGTTGCCGCGCTCGCCGAGGCGGAAGGTCATGGTCTCGACTTGGTCGAAGTCTCTCCCAATGCCGACCCGCCGGTTTGCAAGATCCTCGACTATGGGAAGTTCAAATACGAAGCCCAGAAAAAGAAGAACGAGGCGAAGAAAAAGCAACGGGTGATCGAGGTCAAAGAAATCAAGCTTCGTCCGAACATCGACGAGAATGACTATCAGGTGAAGATGCGCAACGTGAACAAGTTCCTGAACGAGGGTGACAAGGTCAAGGTCACGCTTCGGTTTAGGGGGCGTGAGATGGCGCATCAGGATCTGGGCGTGAACGTGCTGAACCGGGTCAAAGGCGACACCGCCGAGATCGCCAAGGTCGAGTCCTTCCCCCGGCTTGAGGGACGGCAGATGGTCATGGTGATCGCACCAAAGTAAGCGGCGCAGCGGATGAGCGCAGTTTTCCAAACCGAGGGGCGACAACCCCCAGCGCGCGCGCCAGTTGCGTGCGATGAATAGCGACCGGAATCACGCACCAATGTCGCCAACCAAAGTGTTGCCAGCCGGACACCCGGATATTCCAACCGAGCGGATCGGGGTGCTGCTGATCAATCTCGGCACTCCGGACGCCACCGACTTCTGGTCAATCCGTCGATATCTGCGCGAGTTCCTTTCAGATCCACGGGTGATCGAGGTCAACCCGTTGATCTGGCAACCTATTCTCAATCTGATTATTCTGAATCTGCGGCCTGGCATTGCCGGAAAGGCCTATCGTGAGGTCTGGGATCGGGAGACTGACGAGTCACCGCTGCGCCGTTACACGCGTGAGCAGGCCAGCGGCCTCGGCGCCCGCCTCGCCGGGTTGGGCCATGATCTGGTGGTCGATTGGGCCATGCGCTACGGCAATCCGTCGATCGCGGAAAAGATCGAGGCGATGCGAGCCCAGGGTTGCCGGCGCATCCTTTTATTCGCCCTGTATCCACAATATAGCGCCACCACCACCGCGACCGCCTATGACAAGGCCTTCGCGGCGTTGGCGAAAATGCGCTGGCAGCCGGCGATACGCACCGCCCCGGCCTATCCCGACGAGCCGGCCTATATCGAGGCTCTGGCGGGCTCGGTGCGGGCCCATTTGCTGGGGCTAGACTGGGAGCCGGATGTCCTCCTGACCTCGTTCCATGGTTTGCCCAAGCGCTATTTCGACGCCGGTGATCCATATCACTGCCATTGCGCGCAGACCGCCCGGTTGTTGGCCGAGGCGCTGAACTGGCCGGTTGAGCGGGTTCAACTGGCCTTTCAGTCAAGGTTCGGGCGCGAGGAATGGTTGCGACCCTATATGCAGGATGTCATGCGCTCACTGCCCGGCGAAGGCGCTAAACGGGTCGCCGTGATCTCGCCGGGTTTCGTGTCTGATTGCGTGGAGACACTGGAGGAGGTCGCCATCGGCCTCAAAGGTAATTTCCTTGAGGCTGGCGGCGAGAAATTCACCTATATCCCCTGCCTCAACGCCAGCGAGGCCGGCCTTGCGGTACTGGAGGCCGTTGTGCTTCGGGAATTATCGGGATGGCTGCCGGTAAGCGGGTGAGCCCCCGGCCAACACTCCTCATTCACGACCTGCGCATTCCAAGCTTGCTCGCTCCCAACGGGCTCACTCCACGCCTGCCGCCTGCCAAAACACTGTGCGATATTCATCCGGTATCGCAGTCGAGCCGCGGGTGTCGAGGTTGAAGCAGACGCTGACCCCGATTGAGGTGGCGGCGCAGTAATCCGCCGTAAAGACGCCGTGGCGCATGATCATCGAGCTGTTGCCGATCCGGGTGATCGCCACGCCAACCTCAATCTCACCAGGATAGCGGACCTCGCGCAGGTAGTCGTACTCCATGCGCCGTATCACCCAATCATAGGTCATCGGCTGGCCGCCCGCCGCACGGATGGTCTCGTCGGCATGATGGAACAACACGGTCCGGGAATTCTCGATGAATTGCCCAAATGCGTTGTTGTTCACATGCCCGACCGGGTCGAGATCGCTATAGCGCAAAATCTCGCGGGACCAGCGCCGGTAGGACGCCCGCTCCTCGGCCTTGAAATCATCGTCGCTCATCGATGCGCAATCATCGTTTAATAAAGCGCTTGGCCAAGGCATCCGCCTCGCGCGCCAAAATGTTCGAGTCGATACCGCAGGCGACGAAGGTGAAACCCTGGTCCATCCACATCGCGGCCTGATCGGCGTCGGCAGTCAGGATGCCGGACGCCTTGCCAGTGCTGGCGACGCGTTTGCGGCCCTGCTTGATGGTCTCGATCACATGCGGATTGTTGCGGTCGGTCAGATGGCCGAGCGCCGCGCCCAGATCGGCCGGGCCAATGAACACGCCGTCAATGCCATCGACCTCGGCGATCGCCTCGATATTGTCCAAACCTTGCTGAGTTTCGACCTGAACCAGCAGGCAGATGTCGTCCGAGGCCTTGGCGTGATAATCGGTCATCCGGCCATAGCGGTTGGCCCGGATACCGCCGGCAACGCCGCGCACCCCGTCAAGCGGATAGCGGGTTGCCGCCACCGCCGCCTTGGCTTCCTCGGGCGTGCTGACCATCGGCACCAGCAGCGAGCGCGCGCCGATATCCAGCAGTTTCTTGAAGATCACCATGTCGTTCCACGGTGGGCGCACCACCGGGGTGGTCACCGTGCTGCGGTCGACGGCCATCAGTTGCGGCAGGATTTCCTGAACGTCGCTCGGGGAATGCTCGCAATCCAACAGCAGCCAGTCGAAGCCGCTATCGGCCAGCAGATCAGCGACGGTCGGTGAGCCGAGGGTGGACCAAAACCCGATTTGCTGACGATTTTCAGCCAGCGCGCGTTTGAAGAGGTTGGGGCCGATCTCGATCATGGCTGCTCCAATATTGATGTCCGGCGCGGTCTCGCCCAATTTTGAGATAAGTCCGGCGAGGCTCCGTCCGGTCGGATTAGTGGATTTCGGGGTCGGGTGTCGGCGCGTTACCTTCGAGGATGTCGAAGTCACAGCCGGCGTCGGCCTGGGTGATGTGGTTGGCATAGATCGCGCCGAAGCCGCGCTGGAATTTGCGCGGCGGTTGTCGCCATTCCGACTTGCGGCGCGCTAACTCGTCATCGGCCACATCGAGATGCAGCCGGCGGGCCGCGATATCAAGCTCGATCATGTCGCCGGTCCGCACCAGCGCCAACGGCCCACCGATGAAACTCTCCGGCGCCACATGCAGCACGCAGGTGCCATAGCTGGTGCCGCTCATCCTTGCATCCGAGATCCGCACCATGTCACGCACGCCTTGCTTCAGGATCTTCTTGGGGATCGGCAGCATGCCCCATTCCGGCATGCCCGGCCCGCCCTGGGGGCCGGCATTCTGCAACACCAGGACCGAATCCTTGGTCACCTCCAGATCCTCATCGTCAAGCCGGGCCGCCATGTCGTTGTAGTCGGCAAACACCACCGCCGGGCCTTTATGGGCATGCAGGGCCGGATCGGCGGCGGTCTGTTTGATCACCGCACCGTTTGGCGCCAGGTTGCCGCGCAGCACCGCGAGCCCGCCTTCAACCGAGAGCGGGTCGGTGCGCCGGTGGATGACATCGGTGTCGTAGATGTCGGCGCCCGCAAGATTCTCACCCAAGGTTTTGCCGTTAACCGTCATGCAGTCGAGATGCAGCAGATCCTTCAACTCAGCCAGCAAGCCGCGCACGCCGCCGGCGTAGAAGAAGTCCTCCATCAGATATTTCCCCGAGGGCCGGATATTCGCCAGCCACGGCGTCTTTCTGGAGATCCCGTCGAAGCGTTCGAGATCAAGTTTGATGCCGAGGCGTCCGGCCATGGCGACCAGGTGCACGATGGCATTGGTTGATCCGCCAAGCGCCATGACACAGGTGATCGCATTCTCAAAGGCCTTCTCGGTAAAGATATCCGAGGGCTTCAGGTCTTCCCAAACCATCTCGACGATACGCCGACCGGTGCGCGTGGCCATGCGCGAATGATTGGAATCGGGCGCCGGGATCGAGCTGACTCCAGGCAGGGTCAGGCCCAGCGCGTCGGCGGTCGACATCATTGTCGCGGCGGTCCCCATGGTCATGCAGGTACCGGGTGAGCGGGCGATACCGTCTTCGATTTCCTCCCAGTCATCCCCGGTGATGTTGCCGGCGCGCAATTCGTCCCAATATTTCCAGCTATCGCTGCCGGAGCCCAGAGTATTGCCGCGCCAGTTACCGCGCAGCATCGGCCCGGCCGGGACAAAGATCGCCGGCAATCCCATACTGGCCGCCCCCATGAACAACGCGGGCGTGGTCTTGTCGCAACCGCCCATCAGCACCACCCCGTCACACGGGTAGGAGCGCAGCAGTTCCTCGGTCTCCATCGCCAGCAGGTTGCGATACATCATCGTCGAGGGTTTCTGGAACGGTTCAGCCAGCGACATCGCCGGCATCTCGACCGGGAAACCACCGGCCTGCCAAACCCCGCGCTTCACCTCTTCGGCCCGTTGGCGGAAATGGGTATGGCAGGAATTGATGTCGGACCAGGTATTGATGATCCCGATCACCGGCTTGCCGCCCCAATCCTCGCGCCCGTACCCCATCTGCTTGGCGCGCGAGCGGTGACCAAAGGACCTGAGATCATCGACCCCAAACCAAAGATGACTACGAAGCTCTTCGGGGCGTTTGCGAGGCATGGGTGTCTCCCGGGTCGGCGTTCATTTCCAGCGGCAGCAACCGCCTTGGCTCATTTCAACAGCACAGGCAGTCCGGCGCAAAGCCCCGGCGCGTTCTATTTCAGATATTTTTCAAGCGTGATTTCGAACGGTTCGAAGCCAAAGGTCCGATAGGCGGCGATGGCCGGGCCGTTGCGGGCCAACGCGCCGATCGACAACCGGCGCGCGCCACTGGCGATCAGGTGTTGCTCCATCGCGTATAGCAAATGTTGAGCGATATCCTTGCCGCGCCGGTCCGGACTGACGAACAGGTCGGAGATAAAGCCGTGCTCACGAAATTCCATATACTGGAGCTGATCGTCATCGATGATCATCCAACCCGCGCTCATCCCAACCAATTCCTCGTCCAGAACAGCGACCAGGACGCCGCCGCC
>JAQBUJ010000069.1 GCA_027623845.1 Pseudomonadota bacterium | reverse complement strand
AAGCCTTTCGGGCGGGTCGCTGAAATCGACGAGATATTGACGATTGAGCCACCGTCGCCCGAGGCGACCATCGCCGGGATCGCGTGCTTTGACATCAGGAACATCGGCTTGAGGTTGATCTCCATCACCCGGTCCCAGTGTTCTTCGGTCTCATCGACCACCGAGAGTTTGCTGACGATGCCGATATTATTGTCGAGCACGTCCAGCCGGCTCCAGGCAGTCATCGCGGCATCGACGACGCCCTTGCATTCAGCCGAGTTGGTGAGATCGGCGGCCATCGCCCGGGCTTCGCCGCCGCGCTCGGCGATCATCTCCACGGTGCGCGTCGCCAGGGCTTCGTCCCGATCGACCACCAGCACCTTGGCGCCGGCTTCGGCCAGCAAGATCGAGGCGGCCCGGCCATTGCCAATGCCATCTCCCGCCGCTCCGCCGCCGGCGACTATGGCGACCTTGCCTTCCAATCCCAGATCCAATGAGCCGATCATGGTGGTTTCCTCCGCTGTGTTCGGTTTTCATGACCTTGGCGTCGAGGCAGCCGGGGCGTCAAGCCAGCCGGGTGGGGGAGGCGATGACGATCAAGCAGGTGTTGCATGGTCTGTTCTGGCCGGCCCAATACCCGCCGGTTTTCTCAAACCGGCGGCAATGTCCCGAGAAAATCCCTCAACGCGGCGTTGACCCGCTCGGCCGCCAGAACCGGCATCATATGTTGCTGGCGCTCAAGTATCCTGAGCCGAGCGTTGGGAATTCCCGTCGCCAACGCCTCTGACATATGCGGCGGCGAGCCCTTGTCGCCGTCTCCGGTCATCACCAGCGCCGGACAGCCGATCTGGTGAAGTTTGCCGGCGGTGCGATGGTCCTCGGTCGCGAAAACCCGATAGGCCTTGGTCTTGGCGACCGGGTCGCCGTCGCGCATCCATTGCAGGATGGCCGCGATCTCGGCGCCTTGGGCGGAAATTTCGTCGGCCCGGAACCAGCGTTCTTGCGCCGCCTTGATGACCCCCTCCATGCCGGATTGCTGAAGGTTTTCGAGCCTTGCCTGGACCGACGCCCGCTCCGCCGGACTGCGATCATAAACCGCGTTCATCAAGACCAGGCCGCGCAGGCCGGAAGGGTGCCGGATCGCATGGGCCTGGGCGATCAACCCGCCCATGGAAAAGCCAACCAAAACCGGCGCTTCATTCGGGCAGCTGTGGTGGATCACGTCCTCGGCTTGGGCGACGAAATCGTCCAGGCTTCGCTCTCCGGGGCGGTCCGGACAATCGCCATGACCGATCATATCGAAGCGCACGACCCGAAAGTCGGTGGACAGGGCGTCGACCTGACGCTGCCAACTTCGGCGATCCATCAGCACGCCGTGGATGAAGACCAGGCTCGGCCCCTGGCCCTCCACCGAATAGGGCGTGCCAGCCTCGGTCACCCGCATCGTCGCGTTCCTGCTGGTCGGCGGTTCGTCATCGTGTTCATTCACCCTCTGGCAGTAGTTCCGTGACGATGGCGTCCCACTCGACTTCCAGCGTGTCGGTGCGGACCTCCCGATCGGCCCGGCGGTACCAATAGGCGGCATTGGAGAGGTCGCCCTCCTGGCGGTGCAGCAGCGCGTGGACCCAAGCGGCCTCGGCGCCATTGTCCGACTGAGCCGCGCCATGGGCTTTGTCCCAGTCACCCTTGCGTTGCCACCACAGCGCCGTCAGCGCTCCGGTGAGCCCGGATGGCGGGGCGATCCCGGATAGGCTCGTGCGAAAATCATTCCTGGTCATGGCGGCTCCCGTATTTGGCGGTCGTGATGGGGGCGAAGTGATGGTCTTGGCCAGTCGTTCCTGGCGCCACTAGGCGCCGATGATCACTGGGCTGACCATCTGGCGGACGGTTTTCATCACCGCCATGGCGACGATCTTGCCGGTCTTGCGGTTGGTTTCGGCGACCGTCAGGTTTTCGATGAAGCTGAACTTGCCAAACGCGCCCTCGGCGTGGACCTCGCAGACATGGGTGTCGATGTCGGTATCGGCGATTATCGTCAGGCGAGTCCGGTCCAGCCCCATGCCGGCGAGCGAGACTGCTGCCGAGATGTTGACGTTCTGCGGATACAGCGCCGCCCCTTCGCGCGGGCTGCCTTCGAAGATCACCGTCGGCTCGGTCATGTTCGGAAGATCAAAGACGCCTTCAGCATGGGTTCCGTACCAGGCGGAGGGATCTTTGCGAACGATCATATGGACCGAGGTCAAGCCACCAACGGCGGCGGCGGCCAGGGTGTCCAGGGCGCCGATCCCGGCCGAGGGAATGATCAGTTTCGCACCCGATGCGGTGGCGGCGTCGATGCATCGCCGATACAGCGCATCATCGGTAAATGCGCCGACCGAGGTGACCAGCAAGTCGGTGCCGGAGCGCAGAATCCGCTCGCCATGATCTTGCACGGCGGCATGGCCGGCGCCTTCCAGAACGACGTTAAAGTCATGTTTAAAGAATTCTTCAAAATCATTTGTTATAAAAGGATAATTATCCGGTTGGTGGTCGCGTTTTCGTCGAACCAGAACGGCGGGAATGGCGATCCTGTCGGCGAACTCTGTCTGTGCCATCGTGATCACATCGGCGCCGATCGCGCCGGCGCCAAGCAAGCCAAGTTTCAGCATTTCGTCTACTCCGCCGCAAGGGGCTGACCCATCGCCGTCAGCATCGCCGTATAGCCGGCCCGTATTTCCTCATCACCGGCGATCGCCGCCCTTTCCAGCACCTTGGAGATGGTTGGCGAGGCGTGGTGGCCGTGCACCCGCATCACCGGCTGATCAAGGTGATCGAACAATCGTCGCTGCAGCTCGTCGGTGACGATGGCGCCATAGGAGGCGGTGAGCGGGCCTTGCTCGACCACCAGGACATTGTTGGTCTTGGCGACGCTGGCGCCGATGGTCTGCCAATCCAGCCCGGCCCGGTCGAGCGAGCGCAGATCGATCACCTCGGCATCGACGCCCATTTCCTCGGCGATGCGCATCGCCTTGGGCGCCATCGCCAGATAGCTCAGCACGGTGAACGCCGCGCCCTGGCGCACGACTTTGGCCTTGCCCAGGGGGATGTGGTAGTCGAAATCCTCCACCGGGCCGGGACCGTCGGCGGTGTAGAGTTCGACATGTTCGATCACCAGCACCGGGTCGTTGCACCGCAGGGCGCTGTTCATCAGGCCGACATAGTCGAACGGCGTGGTCGGCGCGACGATGCGCCAGCCGGGGAATTGGGCATAGAGCCCCGCCGGGTCCATCGAATGCTGGGAGCCATAACCAGTGCCCATGGCGCATTTGGTGCGCAACACCAGCGGCATGGTCAGGGTATCGCCGAACATATGACGGAACTTGCCGATCTGGTTGAACACCTGATCGGCGGCGACCATGGTGAAATCGGCATACATGAATTCGACGATCGGGCGGAAATGGCCATCCACCGCCGCCCCGCCGGCCAGGCCGACAAAACCGAGCTCGGAAATCGGCGTGCCCAGAACCCGGTCGGGAAACCGGTCCGCCAGCCCCCGCGTCGCGCCATTGGTGCCGCCGCGCAGCCGGTGGATATCCTCGCCCATGATGACAATGCGCGGGTCCTCGTCCATGCGCTTGCCCATGACCGTGGAGATCGCATCGACGACCGTCATTTCCTCAATTTTGCCGGTGAAACTCTCCAACTCCTCGAAGCGGACGCCATCGAACTCCGACAGGTTGCTTCGAAGGCCGGTATCGACGCTGGCGGTGTCCGGCCAGAGCGCCGGGATCACCCGACGGCGGTTGCCATCGGCCTCAACCAGATTGGCCACTACCTGGCGCATGGTCTCGACCGAGCGCTGGCGCAGCATCGCCGCGTCCTCGGGTTTCAGCATGTCCCGGGCGATCATCTCGCCCGCCACCCGATCGATCGGGTCACGGGCCCGCCAGGAATCCTCTTCCTCCTTGGTCCGATAGCCAAAAGCACTGCCGGGCAAAGGGCCGTTCTGGTGGAAATAGCGATAGCAATCGGCCTCGATCACCACCGGGCCTTGGCCGGAGCGCATGATCTTCAGGGCCTTTTGCATGGCGATGCTCACCGCCAGCGGGTCCATGCCGTCGACCTTGAAGGCCGGGATGCCATAGGCGCCGCCGCGCGATGACAGCCGGGTCTCGCGAGTCGACTCGTCAGGCCGGGTGGCCACCGCGATTTGGTTGTTCTCGATGAAGAAACAAATCGGCAGATCCCAGGCGGCGGCGAGATTCATGCTTTCCGGCACCGAGCCGATATGCACCGCGCCGTCGCCGAGAAAGCTCACCACCACGTCGTCGAGACCCTGCTTGCGCCGCGAGAAGGCGGCGCCATTGGCGAACGGCACGCCGCCGCCGACGATGGCGTTGGTGCCGATCACCCCACAATCCTCCCAGCGCAGATGCATCGAGCCGCCGCGACCGCCGGTGAAGCCCTGCTCCAGTCCCATAATCTCGGCCAAGGTGGTTTGCAACATCGGCGGTATCATCGCCGGCTCGGTTTTGCCGAGCGGGTCGACGCCCTGGTCCTGGATAACGTGGTTCAAGGCTTTGGCGAGGAATTGATGATGGGCCCGGTGTGAGCCGTTGATCCGGTCGCTTGAGCCAAGCCCGATCATGGCGCCAACGGCGACCCCCTCTTGGCCGATCGAGGAATGCGCCGGGCCGTGCACCAGTTGCTCCGAGGCGAGATCGAGCACAGCTTCCTCGAAGGCGCGGATCAGATTCAGATGGTGCAGCATGCCGAGCAGATTGTCGCGGCCGGCGACCTGCCAATCCTTGGCGGTGGTGCGGATTTCCTGCCAGGGGGCGGCATGGGTGAGATTGATGGTTCGGCTCATTCCCCGATCTCCTTGGCTGCGTCCATCTTGTGCCGGGTCAGCGCCATCAGCCGGCGGTCACGCCAGGTGGTCCGCTCGGCGAGGCCGTTGGCCGGCATCACGCTGCGACGGTCCTGCTCAAGCCTAGCGTATTTCTCCGCGGTCCAGGGCCGAAACTCTGTCTGCTCGCGGGCGATTTCCTCAAAGGCCGACCCAAAACGCTCAAGATAGTCGCGGATGCCGTCTGGCGCGTTCAGATCGATGGTCTCCATCGGTCCCATGAACGACCACCTCAGACCAAGGCCATGCTTCAAGGTCTTGTCGAGATCGGCGCCGGACACCACGCCATCCTCGATCAGTTTGAAGGCTTCGGTCAGCAGCGCGACCTGCAGCCGGTTCAACACGAAGCCCTTGACCGGTTTGTTGATGGTGATCACCGCCATGCCGGCGCTCTCGAGGAACGTCCGGGCGCCGGCCAGGGTCTCGGCGCTGGTCGTCTCGGCGCCGGAAAGCTCGACGATCGGCAATAGATAGGGTGGGTTGGCCGGGTGGGCGACCAGCATGCGGGCGGCGCCGGCCATGCCGTCGGTGATCTCGTGGCAGGGGATTGCCGAGGTCGAACTGGCGATGATTGTCTCCGGCGGCGCGATCGCGTCCATGCGGGTGAACAGATCGCGCTTAACGTCAAGGCGTTCCAGCGCATTTTCCTGCACCCAGCTGGCCCCCTCAAGCGCCGCCTCAAGAGTACCGGCCCGGTGAATGCGGGACTGCACCGCGCTGGCCTCATCGATCAACCCATTGGCTTCCAGATCGGCGAGGTTGTCGTCCAGCAGCAGCATGGATTTGTCGAGCGCCTCGGGGAAGGCGTCATACAGCGCGACTTCATGCCCGGCCCGGGCGAAGACCATGGCCCAGGATCGGCCGATCAACCCGGCTCCGATGACGGCGATTGTTTTTGGCATGTTGATGTTCTCCCTCGCTCCCATTGTTTCGGGCGCGAACGGAGCTGTCCAGCGGTGTGGCCCGCTAAAGGCGGGGTATCGTCAATTGGATTGATGGTGGCTGGCGCGAGCGCCTATTGCTCCGGCGCTGAGCGTCCGAAGAAATGCCCGGCGAAACCGCCGAGCAAGACCCAAAACAGCGCCGAGATGGCGATCGAGGTCGCGGCGAATTGCGCCGCCAGTTCAGCCGGTGCGCCGCCGCCAGGAAACCCATGCGGGTGCGGCGCTCCAAAGACATGCGGGCCAGCGATGACGATGACGCCCACGGCTTTCCAGATCGTGCCTTCGGTGAAGATCAGCAGCCAAAGTCCGGCGATCGCGGCCACGGCGGCGGCGATCCACCAGATCTGCCGCGCCATCAGATCAGCCGCTGCGGCGCCGGGAATTTCCGGCGCCAGGCCGAGTGCCGGGGCCAGGGTGAAGGCGACGAAACCGCCAGCGCCCCACAACACACCGCGCCGGGCATCGACCGGCTCGCCGCGCAGGACCATGCCGACGATCAACAATAGAGCAAAGCCGATCCCTGCCAGGATGGTCGTCAAGCTTGTGTAGAAAATCCGCTCGACGCCGTCGGCGGGCGCCCAGGCGTCGTCGTGCTGAGGGCCTGATTGGCCGCCGACGCGCCACAGCGGCCTCGGTGCGGCGTCAGGTTTGCTCAACCGAAGCGCCGCCGAAAAAAGCAGCGCCTGCCCCGAAGCGCTTGTTTCGGTCGAATTCTCGTAAGTTTCGGCCTGCAGAATGAGCGGAACCGTCGTCACCTGGTGGATTGCCGAAATGATCACGCCGGCCAAAAGGCCGGCGGCGATCGCGGCGAAAAACAGGCGGCGGATCACCCTTTGAGCCTTAGTGGCAGGGGAAAGCCGTCGTGTGACGGGTGTCGTGGGCGGCGTTGTGGATCGTCTCGGGATGCGCGAAGCCAACCCCGAGGATCAGAAACGTTCCGACCACCAGTCCGAGAACCGCCGCAATCATCGTCTCGGAACGTGCGACCTGGAGTTGTTGGATGTTCTGGTTCTGCACTGATTGGCCTCCCGTGCCGCGCTTACTTGGGCGCGATCAAATCCAATGGACTGGACCGCGCGACAGGCACCTAACGTAACGCGTGGGGGGGAGGTCTGAAAAGCGCAATATTGATGTTTTCCGGCTTGTCGGTGACATCCGTGCCGTGATGGCCACTTCAAAAGCAGACCGGCGCTCGCCAATTGCCCCCAATCGCTGCTGAAAAAATCCCCTGCGCCAATCAATTTACCGGGTGGGCCGGCGACTGGCCGCTGAGCACCCTGACCAGATCGGTCCCTGCCGTGCCGGCGATGGTACGCAGGCATTCGCGAGTCGAGCCGGCCATGTGCGGGGTGAGGATGATGTTCGGCGCCTCGTAGATCGGGCTTTTCGGATCCGGTGGCTCGCCCTCCAGGACATCGAGCGCCGCGCCGCCCAGCCGGCCTTCGCTCAGCGCCTGGGCCAACGCCGCCTCGTCGATCAGGCTGCCGCGCGCGCAATTGACGATCATGGCGTCCGATTTCATCAGGCTGATTGAGCCGGCGTTGATCATATGCCGCGTCGCCGGGATCGCCGGGGCATGCAGGGACAGGATATCGGCGGCGGCTAGCACCGACTCGAAGCGCATTGGCTCGGCGCCGCGTTGACTGATTTCAACATCGGATAGCGCTGGGTCGTGGGCGACGACGCGCATTCCAAAGGCCTTGGCGATCATCGCCACCCTTTGGCCGATCTGACCAAGGCCAATCAGGCCGAGAACACGCCCCTTCAATTCGCCGCCGGTATGCCTGGCGCTGTCCCAGGCTCGATCCGCCTTTACCTTGTGGGCGGCGTCGGGAATCTGCCGAAGCAGCGACAGCATCAGGCCTAGGGTGATCTCGGTGACGGCATCGGCATTGGCGCCGGGGGTGTTGGTGACCAGGACGCCGCGCTCGGTGCAGGCGGCGACATCGACCGGATCGACGCCGGCGCCGTGTACCGCGACGATCTTCAGGTCCGGCAATCTGTCGAGCAGGGAGGCGGTGACATAGCCTGACCGCAGCAACATCCCGCCAGCGCCCTGGAGTTGTCCGGCCCAATGCACTTCCTCCTCGCAGGACAGCGGTTTGTAAGGCAGCGCTACGTTCCGCACCTCAAAGGCGCCATCGGCGGCGGCGATGACCGGCGCTTCCAGGATCGGCAGGTCGGCAGTCGCGGCAAGCGCGATCCAGGCAGGGCCCCCAACGGAAGCAACAGGGGGTGCAGCAGGTGTGCTCATATCGGGCGGTCCAACTTTGGCTAAAGGGTCCGGCGAAGGATAGGGCGCGGATATTACCGATTTGGTCGGAATTTGGAATGGCGCAAGCGCTAGCATAAAGTGTCACCGACGAAACACCAGGAACGGACCCCCGCAATGCCCACGCCTGCCATGCAACCGACGATGCTGACCGCGCTGATCCGAGACTCGTTGATGGCCGGGGGATTTTCGAAGGAGAATGCCGATATCGTCGCGGCGCATCTGGTCGATGCCGAAATGAAGGGCGTCGGCAGTCACGGGGTGAACCGGTTGGGCCTCTATCTCGGTGAGGCCAAGCGCGCGGTTATCGATCCGCTCGCCGATCCGGTGATCAGCGAGCCGCGTGACGGGATGCTGCATGTCGACGGCGCCGGCGGTATCGGCATTGTCGCGATGAAACGCGCCACCGACGCCGGGATCAAGGCGGCGCGGCAACGCGGCATGGCGACCGTTGGAATCGTCAAATGCGGCCATACCGGGCGGATGGGCGCCTATGGAGAACAGGCGGCCAAGGCCGGGTTCATGGCGCTGAGCCTTGGCGGCGGCGGACGCCGGCAATGGGGAAACGTGGTGCCGTTTGGCGGCCGTGATCCGGTGATGAGCACCAACCCCTATACATTGGCGCTGCCGGGCGGTCCGGACGACCCGGTGGTCTGTGATTTCGCGATCTCGACCTGGCCGGCCGGCAAGGTCGCGTTGGCGCGGGCCAATGGCGACACGCTGCCGCCGGATGTGGTGGTGGACAAGAACGGACAACCCTCGAGCGATCCGGAAGCCTTCTATGATGGTGGCGCGCTGTTGCCGGCAGCCGGCCCCAAGGGTAGCGGCATGGGCATCATCGCCGAGATGATGGGCGATGCGATGCTCGGCGAGGCGGTGGAATATAATTGGCTGATGGTGCTGATCCGCGCCGACGCGTTTCGACCGATGGCGGAGTATAACGCGGCGGCGCAAGGCTTCATGGCCGAGGTGCGCGGCTCAACCCCGGCGCCGGGGTTTGATCAGGTTATCATGCCCGGAGAACGCGAAACCACCCAGGCCCGTGCTGCTGAAGCAGCCGGCGTCATCGTCGGTGACGGCGTCTGGGAGGGAATTGTCGCGGCGGCCCAGTCGGTGGGGATTGAGCCGGCGGAGTATGTTTAAGGGGAAGGACAAGACCATGCGATCCAGATTACCCAGCGCGGTATATCGCGCGGCGATCACCGAGCCCAGCGCCTGGACGCCGGCGGATCTGAACAACGGCGATGCGTGGGAAATCCATCTCGAGCCTCGACAGGTGGACGATCTCCTCGGTGCTCTGGAGACGATAAACCGTCAGGCGTTGCCACTGGAGCAGATCACCCGTGAAGCCTTCGCCTTGCCGAATTGCGCAGCGGTGATCGCACAGATTCGCCAGGGCCTTTGCACCGGGCGCGGTTTTGCCCTGATGCATGGATTTCCGGTCGAGGGGCATGATCGTGAAGATATCGCGCGGATGTATTGGGGATTTTGCGCCCATCTCGGCCTTGGGGTGACGCAAAACAGTGATGGCGGTTTGATTCACTATGTGACCGAAGGGCGTTTGCGGCCAAGCCAGGGAACCCGCGGCGTCGGTAATCCGGGCACGGTTTCGCTGCATGTGGATCTGGCGGATTGCACGAGCTTGCTTTGTGTACAGCAAGCCGCTGACTCGCCGAAAAGCCAACTGGCGAGTTCGACCCAGATCCACAACGCGTTGTTACAGCGCGCACCCGAGGTGTTGGAGCGTTTCTATCAAGGCTTTGCTTGGGACCGTCAGAACGAGCATGGCGCGACCGAGACCCCGACCACCGGTTATCGGGTGCCGGTATTCAGCCAGCACGGCGGTCGGGTATCGTGCCGCTATAAC
>JAQBUJ010000068.1 GCA_027623845.1 Pseudomonadota bacterium | reverse complement strand
GTCGGAAGGCTCCGAACCGCCCTCGATGTCGAACTCCCGGCAAACGCCATATTCGAGAACCCGACACCGCGGCAAATCGCCGAGATCGCGCGCGCCGGTCGCGATCAACCGAGGTCGTCGATCAGCCGCCGCGCCGAGGATGCAGTGGTCCTGCCATCGGTTGGTCAACGCCAGTTGTGGTTCCTCTGCCAACTGGAGGGCAGTGAGGCCTACAACGTGCCGGATGGGTTCATCGTGGATGGCCCCTTGGACTTGAACACGTTGGCCAGCGCGGTGTCGGATGTGATGGCGCTTCACGAGGCGCTCCGAACCGTATTGCCCGAACAAGAGGGCGAACCTGTCGCAGAAGTGCTTGACCCGCCGCGCATCGAAATCAGTCTCGACCATTTGAGATCCAACGACCCGGCCGAACTCGACATCTGGTTTCGGCGCCAGGCATTGCGCCCGTTCAGGATCGAGAACGAGGTGCCGATCCGCGTCGTCGCCGCGCGTATGCCGGATGGACGACACGCGATCGCGATTGTCATGCACCATGTGGCGACCGATGGCGCCTCGGCGCCGACGCTCTACCAGGATCTGTCGGAAGCCTATCGGGAGCGCCAGCAAGGCCGGTCGATCAGTCGCGAGGAACCAAAGCTTAGATACTATGACTGGGCGATGTGGCAACGCGAATGGGCCGCGTCAGGCTTCATGGATGCCGCGGTGGCTCGGGCCTGTGTCCGGCTGGCGGAGCCGCCGGAGGCGCTGGCGCTGCCAGAGGACTTCTCCCGGACCGATCCGGGTTCATTTGAAGGGGCCATGCTTCGTATCGCCATACCGATCGAACTCGCCGTGGCGCTGCGCCAACGCGCTCGAGACGCCGGGGGCACCTTGTTCATGGCGTTGACGGCTGGATTGGGCGCATTTCTAGGACGGCTCGGAGGTCAGGAAGATATCATTGTCGGCGCCCCGGTCTCGGGCCGCGCCAGAGCGGAAACCGACCGCCTGGTCGGCTTCATGGTCAATACGGTGGCGCTGCGCTTGCGCCCCGAAGGCACGTTGACGTTGGCGAAAATGCTTGATGCGACCAGGCACCAAGTCCTTGAAGCATTTTCCGACAGCGATCTTCCCTTCGATAGGGTCGTTCAGGCGTTGAGTCCGAAACGCACCAGATCCCGCACGCCGTTGTTCCGCGCGATGATCGCGCTCCAACCAGCCGACCGGATGAGCCTCGAACTCGACGGCGCATCGGTGACCCCGGTGAATATCGATGCGGTCAGCGCCCGGTATGATCTTACCTTCGCTTTCGATGATGACGGCCGTGGCCTGGATCTGGTGCTGCATTATGCGGCGGATTTGTTCAGCGCGGAGACGGGGCGGGTGCTCGCCGATGGGCTGATAACCGTGCTGCGCTCATTGTCTGAAGACCCGACCCAACGTATCCAGGACCTCGTGTTGCTTGACCGAGATGCCGGGCGCGTGGAGACGTCCGGGCCGGATGCCGCCGATGACCGCGCCGCGCCTTCGACAGACCTGGTGTCGAGGTTCCACCAGGTCGCGGCGTCCAACCCGGATCAACTGGCGTTGGAGGACGGTGCGGGCAAGGTGACGACCTACCAACAGCTTGACCGGAGCAGTGAGCGGGTCGCGGCGGAATTGCGCCGAACGGGAGTGCGCCGGGGCGACCGGGTCGGTCTGGCCATGGAGCACGGCGCGGCGCAGGCAATGGCGATGTTGGCGGTTCTGAAGAGCGGCGGCGCTTATGTTCTCCTCGAGCCTGATCAACCGGCTGCTCGTGTCTCGATGATGATCGATGATGCTGAAGTTCGGGTCATTCTGCACGGCGATGTTATTCCCTCCTGTCTCGACGGTGTGACGACGACGGCACGGATGTTGTCTCTCGACGCTCTGATGGCAACTGAGGTCGACGCCTCGGGTGTGGTCTCTAGCGAGCGCGATGGCGCCGACACCTGTACTGTCATGTTCGCCTCCGGCGCACTCGGGCGACCGAAAGGCGTGATGGTTTCCGACCGATCGATCCTGCGTTTAGCCGTTGAGCAGGGTTTCGCCAGTTTTGAGCTGGGGCGGCGCGTGATGCGGGTCGTCGCTGGCGATTTCGACATGGGAGGTTGCGATATTTGGGGGCCGTTGTTGAACGGTGGATGCTCCGTATTCCTGGAACGCCGGCACGAGGTTGATCCGGACGTGCTGGCGTCCTCCGTGTCCGAGCGACGGATCGACTCTCTATTTCTGACAACTACGATGTTCAACGCGGCGGTTGCGGCTCGAGCTGATGCGTTTGGTGGCCCGCACGAGGTACTGTTCGGTGGCGAGCCGGCTGATGTCGAGATCGCGCGCGATGCGACCGCGCGTTGGCCGGCGGTTCGGTTCACTCATGTTTACGGTCCGAGCGAGGCCGCCGGCCTGGCGAGTTATCATGCCGTCGACGGGCTGGCCTTAACGACGAAGACGCTGCCAATCGGGCGACCAGTGCGCGCGACGTCGCTCTATGTACTCGATACTAATCTCAATCCCGTGCCGCGCGGGATGCCGGGTGTGTTGTATATTGGCGGCGATATCGCGGATGGATATGTCCGAGATCCGGCGGGCACGGCTGAAGTGTTCCTCGCCGATCCGTTTTCGGATCACTCCGGCGCACGGATGTTTCGCACCAGAGACCTGGTTCGCAGACGCCATGACGGCGGGCTCGAATATCTTCGCCGCCTCGATCACCAAATCACCCTGCACGGCCATCGGATCGAGCCCGGTGAGATACAAGCAGCGATCCGTTCCAGAGTCCCTGACGCTGGGGAAATTTTTGTCCATGCGCGGCCTGAGGACGGCGCAGGCAAGGGCGAACCGGCGCTCTTCGCTTGGGTGGTGAATCTACCTCCTGATGAAGATACCGAACGACAATTGCGTTCAGATTTGCACGAAGTTCTTCCCGCGTGGATGGTGCCACAAAAAATCATTTCCGTGGATGTCATGCCGGTTTTGGCTGATGGCACGGTAGACCGTCGCGCGTTGGCGATGCCCAAGGAAGCGGGCAAGGTCGCGATGCCTAACCCGGTGATCGAGACTGAAACCGAACGGGCGCTGAAGGAGATCTGGTCGACGTTGTTGAACGGCGCGCCGGTAGACGCCGGCGACACGTTTTTCAACGTGGGAGGGCATTCGCTTCTGGGCGTGAAATTGGCGGCGGTCGTTCGCCAACACTTTGGTGTGGCGCTTGAACTCAGATCCATTTTTGAGCATCCCGAATTGACCGCCATGGCCGCGGTCATCGACGCCTCTCGCGCTAACCCCGTCGATACTACCAATGAACAGCCGGTGATAACGCGCCGAGCCCGACGTGGAGCGCCGGATGGCGGCCGGAGTCTTCAATGAGCCCGGATACCGGCCCCGTCGCAAGTCCATACGTTGAAGAGCCCGACCTGCCGCTTTCCACGATGCAGGCCGGCATTTTGACGGAGCATGCGCTTGATCCCGACGCCGCTCGCTACAATGTTCCGCTCGCTTTCGAGATAACAGGCCCGTTGGATTCCGATGCCGTATCGCGCGCGCTCGATCGCCTGGTATCGCGCCATGAGATTTTGCGGACGGTTTATCATCACGGCGCGGAAGGAGTGATACAGGCGATCGCGCCAAGCATTCCGCCGATATTGCGCCGTGAAAACGGTATTGAAGCAGGCGCTTTCGAGGATCTGTGCCGGCGTGAAAGCGGGCGATCCTTCGACCTCTCCAGCGAACCACCCGTTCGGGCCGTGCTTTTCGAGGCAAACGCCGAGCGTCATGCGCTTTGCCTGGTCTTTCATCACGTCGCTGTCGACGGATGGTCGATCCGGCTGATCCTGGACGAGTTATCGCGACTTTACGAAGCCGAACGGAACGCGGCGGATCCGGGCTTGGCGGATCTCGACCTGCAATACGCCGACTGGGCTGGTCATCAGCATGACCGATTGGCGCAGGGCGCGCTTGACGTGGAGCGTGACCGCGTCGTTGGTCGCTTCGATGGGCTCGACCTCGATCTTGGCTGGCCGTTCCGCGGCATCCGATCCGACGCCGTTATGGTCCCGTTCACGCTGGAGCCGGGGGGGGCCCTGGGGGTCGAAGCATTGGCCCGCCGCGCCGGCACTACGAGCTACGCGGTATTGGCTGGTGCGTTCGCGATGCTGGTTTCCAGACTTTCAGGTGAACGCACGTTATTATTCGGGACGTCGGTGGCGCTGCGCGACAGGCCTGAGGTGCAGGAGATCGTCGGCTGTTTCGTCAACACCGTTCCGGTCAGGATCGATATCGATCCCCTTGCGACAGTGGGCCGGTATCTGCGGTCTACGTCCCGCGCCGTGGTTGATGCCCTGGACACCCGGGAAGTGCCGTTCGACCAAATCATCCGGCGATTGGCCGGCAAGGCGCGCGCGGGAGCCGCAGTGCGAGCCTTCTTTAATTTCGATGATGCACCGCTGCCATTGCCCAGGTTCCAAGACTGCGCGGTCAACATTCTGGACAGCGACCGAGGCACCGCGAAGTTTGATTTGATGCTCTCCATGGTGCGCGTCGAGGGGGAGATTCGGGCTGCCTTCGACGTGGCGGCGGATGTGTTCGCGCAGCCCGAAATTGAGCGATTTGAAGACCTTTATCGCCGCGTGTTGGGGCGCATGGTCGATGCGCCGGAGGAATCACTGGGGGCACTGGGCCTGCTGCGAGCGAATGAGGCCGCTGGAATCCTGGAAATGGGACGAGGCGAGGCGCGCGAGGTCGACCGGGCGACACTGCATGAGCGGGTGCTGGCCGAGGCTGACCGGGTCCCGCGAGAGCCGGCGGTTCGGGCACCAGATGGAGACCTCGATTTCTCGGGTTTACGGGACAATGCGTTGACGCTCGCGCGGCTGCTGAGCGCCAATGGCGTCGGCCGGGGCGACCGGGTTGTGGTGATGCGGCGGCGCGGTGTGGGCCTGCCGGTCGCTATGGTGGCGGCGATGGCGGCGGGCGCGGGTTATGTGCCGCTCGAACCGTCTTTGCCGGATGCAAGATTGGCGGACATCCTGCGCGATGCTGCTCCAACCGGTATCATCTGCGACGAGGCCGACGTTGATCGAATTCTCTCCCTGGCCCCGTCCGAGGTGGCGGTGATCGCCGGCCAAGCACTACTGATGCGGGTGGCCCGGATCGCGGGGCCGCCAGGCAGCGCCGGCGAGATCAGGCCTAACGACCTCGCCTACGTGATATACACCTCCGGTTCTACGGGGCGTCCAAAAGGGGTGATGGTCCCGCATCGCGGGGTGATAAACTATCTCGATTGGGCGGTTCGGACCTACGACGCCGGGATCGGCGAGGGAACCGGGATCGTTACATCGAGTGCCTTTGACGCGACGGTACTGTCGTTTTGGGCGCCACTTTTGGCCGGCAAGCCACTGGACCTGCTGCCCGAAGATGCGGCCGTCGAAACCCTCTCCGCCCGTCTTTCAAGCGCCGTTGGATACGGATTCGTCAAGATGACGCCCGCGCATCTCGACCTGCTTGCCGATCTGACGCCTGTGCATGCGCAGGCCCGGGGCGCCGGCGCCTTCGTCGTTGGAGGCGAGGCGCTGGCCGGTGCATCGGTCGCACCGTGGCGTCATGGCGCGCCCGGGGTTCGGATCTTCAACGAGTATGGGCCAACCGAAACCGTGGTCGGCTGTTGCGTTCATGAAGTCGGTGACGATGATACCGGCGAAACGGCCGTGCCCATCGGCCATCCCATCGCCAACACCAGCCTCTACGTTCTCGACAATGATTTGAATTTGATGCCACCCGGAACCGCCGGAGAGCTATTTATCGGCGGCGCGGGCGTCGCGTGGGGATACTGGAGGCGACCGGGTTTGACGGCGGAACGCTTTCTCGCGGACCCGTTCGAGGCTTTGCCCGGGGCAAGGATGTATCGCACGGGCGATCTTGTTCGCATGCGCGCGAATGGGGTGTTCGACTATCTTGGCCGCGTCGACGACCAGATAAAGCTGCGCGGTTATCGGATCGAGCCGGGTGAAATAGAGGCGGCGCTACGGGCAATTGACGGCGTGCGGGCTGCCGCCGTGGTTGTGGTGGGTGACGGCTCGGAGCGCCGCTTAATCGGGTATGTCGTCGGCGGCCCGACAGAGGCGGATCTGAAAACCGAACTCGCCGCCTCTCTGCCTACCTATATGGTGCCGGACCGGCTGCTGGCGCTCGAGGCCTTACCCCTCACCGGCAACGGCAAGACCGACAGACGCCGCCTTGCGATGTTGGACGTTCCGGACGTGGATGCGAAGGCCGATACCGGCTCGGTCGACGCGGGGCCGATGACGATCAAGTTGACGGGATTGTGGGCCTCGACATTGAAAGTCGATGCGACGCCGACCACCGATTTCTTCGCGGCGGGAGGCACATCGCTTTCGGCCATTCGATTGCTGGCTCGGTTGAAGCGTGATCTTACGGCCACGATCGGCTTTGCAGATCTGGTGGAAGCGCCAACGCCGGGTTCGATGGCGGTCCGGGTCGAGCAACTGGCAAGCGATGCGCCCAAACACGTCGAAAATGTCCTGAAGATCGTGCGCGATGTTCTCGGACGCCCCGACCTAAGTGCGGACCTGGATCTCGTCGCTTCCGGCGTGACGTCGCTCAATATCGTGCGGGTAACCGCGCGATTGCGCCGCCAATTTGGCGCAGGCGTGGGCGCCGACGCGGTGTTTTCCGGGCGCACGGTGCGCGGCGTGGCGACTTTGCTGGCCACCATGCAGCCTGATGAAGATTTGGGGCGTGACCCCACGATCACCTCGCCGGCGGAGCGCCAGCTCTGGCTTGATGGCAAAGTCAACCAGGGCGGAGGCAGCTATGTGATGCAAGCCGCCATGGCGATCAAGGGTCGTATCGAAACGGCGCGCCTGAATGAGGCCGCCCGCGCGTTGGGCGAACGCCACCCGGTGTTGTGCGGGTTGTATGAAGACGATGGTCAGGAACTGCGTTTTAAGCGTCTGGACCAGCCGGCGGCGACGATTAGCGCTTTTGCGGTCGAGGGTGATCCGGAGGCGTTGGCTCGGTCGATCGCGCGCGATGACGCGACCCGGCCCTTCGCGCTTGAAAAGGGAGAGACTTGGCGTCTGTCCCTTATCGCGGGCGACGTCGAGACGGCGATCATCCTTTCGGTGCATCACATCGTTTCCGACGCCACCTCGCTCGCCATTCTCCTGCGTGATCTGATCGCAGTCTTTTCAGGGTCGACTCTGCCGGGGGCGTCGAGCGCCGAGTACCGTTCTTATACACGAGACAGAGATCGCGTGATCAGCGCGATGGCGGAGCGGCAAACGGCCTATTGGCGCGACCGGCTCACCGATCTTCCTGGCGGGTTGGAATTGCCAGTGGACCGGCCAAGGCGGCTCGGCCACAAGCCGCGCGGTGGATCCTTGTCCTTTAGCGTTCCATCTGATGTGGTCGCTGAGCTTGACGCCGCCGCACGGGCCGAGGGTGCCCGTCCACATGCTGTGTTCGTGGCGGCTTATGCGGTTCTGCTGCACAGATTGACCGAGAGCCGGGACCTGATCTTCGGCGTCCCGGTGAACGATAGGCCGGAGGGTTTCGAGGAGGTTGTCGGCCTGTTTCTGAATACCCTTCCGCTTCGGGTGCGGCCGACTTCGAACATGACGGCGCGAGCTCTCGTGCGGCAGATCGCCGATTCGATGACGGGCTTGCTCGGAAACGCGGATTTACCGCTTTCAAGCATCGTTAAGGCGGTAAACCCGCCGCGCGAACCGGGACGAACCCCTCTGCTGCACACCGTGCTCGACTGGCGCGAGGAAACGGGCGAGGCCGTCGATCTCACATCGGTGAAGCCTGTCGATCTCGAAGTGGCGACCGCGCCTTTTGATCTTGCCGTGACCTTGCGGAAAGAGTCAGACGGATCGGTTCGCGGTGGAATGATCTTCGATGCCGCCCTGCTGGACCGGGAAACCGTGGAGGTTTGGGCGCGGGCGCTGGTGCGGATCATAAAATCGATCGTCGCCGACAGCGCGATAGAGATCGCCGCGTTATTGGCGATCGACGAGGAGGATTTACCGAAGTCGGTCATCGAGGCCCCCGTGTCGGAGCAAGACCGGTCGCTGTTGGACGGTTTGACGAGCGCTTTCAAAGCTCACCGAGACCATATCGCTATCGAGACGCCGAGCGAGACCCTGACCTATGCCGCCTTGTGGGTCAGAAGCGAATCCTATCAACACCCCCATCAACACAGCGACGGCGTTGTGATGGCGATCGACACCGCTGATCCTTTGGAGCGCGTGGTCGCGGCTCTGGCGGCGCTTTGCCGTGGCCAGGCGATTGCTCTGATCGATCCCGCCCTTCCACCGGCAAGGGTCGAACGGATGCGGCGGACGCTTGCTGACGGCGAGGCTGCCGCTGCAGCGCCCGTCGATGACGCCACCGCTCCGGCCTATGTGCAATTCACCAGCGGTTCGACGGGGCTACCAAAGGCGGCGGTACTCTCGCGGCGCGGCCTCGCCAATTTGTCGAGAACGATTGCTCGGAGCCTGGATATCGGTCCGGGGTCGCGTGTCGCTCAGGTCGCCGCACCGGCTTTCGACGCCTGGATCTGGGAAGTGTTTTGCACATTGCGGGCTGGCGGTACTCTCGTGCTGGCCGACTGGGAGGACCTTCGCCCAGGCCCACCTTTGGCGAAAACACTCGCCGCGCGCTCGGTTTCGCATGTCACGCTTACCCCTTCGGTGATCGCCGCTTTGGGAGACGTCAAACTACCGTCGATCCGGGTGCTGATCGCGGCTGGAGAACCGCTGAGCGCCGAATTGGTGGCGCGTTGGGCGCCCGGTCGGCGGATGGTCAACGCCTATGGTCCCTGCGAGGCGACGGTGTGCGCCACGCTCGATGATTGCCAAGTCGGAGCGGGAGCGCCGACAATTGGACGACCTATCCCCGGCGTGGCGGCGATGGTCATGGACCGACGGGGAAACCCGGTCATTCCCGGCGCCAATGGGGAATTGTGGATTGGTGGCGTCGGTGTTGGCCTGGGTTATTTGGGCGCGCCGGAGCTCTCCGCCGAGCGCTTCGTGAAGGACCCTCGCCAAGGCGTTGCGGGCGTTGCCTATCGTTCCGGTGATGTCGTCCGTGTCCAGAGCGACGGTCGGTTGAGGTTCGTTGGTCGGGACGACCGACAGGTTAAGGTTCGCGGTGTCCGTATCGAACTTGATGAGATTGAGGTCGCTCTAGCGGCTATCGACGGTGTGGATCAAGCGGCCGTGCGGGTGGTAACCGGCGGCGATGGTCTTTCCGTCGTCGCAGCCTGGGTTTCCGGGCCAGCAGCATGCGACGTCGTGCGCCTGCGCGGCGCGTTAAGCGCGGCACTGCCGGAGACCATGATGCCGTCGTATCTGATGGCGGTCGACGCGATGCCGATGACGGCCACGGGCAAGATAGATCGCGGCGCGCTTCGCGATCCCGACGTTGCGATCGCATCGGCGCCGGGGAGCGAAGAACCGGTCGGGCCGATTGAGACTGAAATCGCCGTCGCGATCGCCGAGGTGCTGGGCCTGGCGGCTCCGGTGGCGCGGGACACGGCATTCTTCACCGTCGGTGGCCATTCGCTGCTCGCCATCAGGCTGGCGGCCCGTCTGGCGGAACGGTTGGGTCGGACGATCCCGCTCTCGTTACTGTTCGCCCAATCAAGCCCCGCCGGCCTCGCCGCGGCACTTGCCGTCCAGGACGATGATGTTCCCTGCGCATTACGGGTTTTGCGCGAGGGCACAGGAGAGACCGTCTATATTTTTCATGCGGTGGACGGAACCTGCCACACCTATCTACCCCTGGTGGAGGCCTGGCCCGACAATTCGAGGATTGTCGCCGTCGAGCAGATTCATCTGTCTAAAGATCTTACAACCTTGGCGAAAAATTACGCCGAAGCTATTCAGCAGGACGCTACGTCCGTCGCTGCGTCCGCCGGCGCGCGCGGGGGGCCGCGCGGGGGTGTTCGCCTCGTCG
>JAQBUJ010000067.1 GCA_027623845.1 Pseudomonadota bacterium | reverse complement strand
AAACCCAAACACGCCCAAGCGGCGATCGATCAATACGGGGCCCAAGGGGTCGCCAGTGATTTGGCGCTTCGGGTCTATACCACCCGTTTGCTGGGCAATGACCCCAAGCTGGTGCTGCACGGCGGCGGCAACACTTCGTTGAAAACCAAGGTCACCGACATGGTTGGCGAGGAATGGGACGTTCTGTGCGTCAAGGGCAGCGGCTGGGATATGGGCACGATCGAGCCGGCCGGCCTGCCGGCGGTCAAACTCCGCCCGCTGCAGAAAGCCCGCGCCTTCGACGCGCTTTCCGACGAAGATATGGTGAAGCTTCAGCGCGCCAATCTGATCGATCCCGCCTCGCCAAACCCGGTAGAGGCTTTGCTGCACGCTTTTCTGCCGCATACTTTCGTCGATCACACGCACTCGACGGCAATCCTTTCGATCGTCGATCAACCAAATGGCCAAGAGCTTTGCCGCACGCTGTTTGGCGACCGGCTCGGCATCGTTGACTATGTCCCGCCAGGGTTCGAGCTTTCCAAGGCCGCTGCAGATATTTATGAGAGCGACACGGCGGTCGAGGGTCTGATCCTCGACAAGCACGGCATCTTCACTTTCGGTGATAGCGCCGAGAGCGCCTACGAGCGAATGATCGAGCATGTCAGCCTGGCCGAAGCACATATCGAGCGGGGCCGGACCGCGGTTTTCATGCCGGCTCCGGCGACGACCCCCATCGCGGGTCTGGCCCAGGTGGCCCCGATCGTCCGGGGGGCGGTAGCCGAGAGCCTTGGAAGCGGCCAGTTCACCCGGTTCGTGCTGGCGCATCGTTCCAACCCGCAGGTCGATGCTTTCGTGAACGGGGCAGAGGTCGCGGATTACGCCAACCGCGGCGTCAGCACCCCGGATCTGGTGATTCGCACCAAGAAAAAGCCGCTGATCACCCTGTCGCCCGGTGCTGGTGCGCTTGACGCCTTCCGCGCCGACACCCGCCAGCGCGTTGCCGATTACATGGCTGATTACAACGGCTATTTCGCCCGTTGCGACGCCCTGGATGATGTTCAACGCACCATCCTCGACCCGATGCCGCGGGTCGCGCTGGTGCCGGGCCTTGGATTGTTCGGCATGGGGCGCAGCCACAAAGAGGCCAAGATCGCCGCCGACATCGCCGAAATTTGGATTGAGGCGGTCACCGGCGCCGAGCGGATTGGCCGGTTCACGGCGTTACCGGACGAAGAGTTGTTCAAGCTGGAATACTGGTCGCTTGAGCAGGCGAAACTGAAATCGATCACCTACAAGCCGTTCTCCGGCCAGATCGTCGCGGTCACCGGCGGTGGCGGCGCGATCGGGGCGGCGACAGCCAAGGTCTTCGCCGGCGAGGGCGCTCATGTGGCGGTGCTGGACTTGGATCAGGACGCCGCCAAGGCAGCGGCGGCGGCGGCGGGTAACGGCGCCGTTGGTATCGCCTGTGATGTGACCGACCCGGCGGCGGTGGCGGCGGCCTTTGAAACGGTCTCAGCGACTTTCGGCGGCCTGGATATTCTGGTCTCAAACGCCGGTGCGGCCTTTCAGGGCGAGATCGGCGCTCTGGACGATGCAGTCCTTCGCCGCAGCTTCGAGCTGAACTTTTTCGCCCATCAATCCGTCGCCCAGACGGCGGTCCAAATCATGCTGGCCCAGGGCACCGGCGGTGCGTTGTTGTTCAACACCTCCAAACAAGCGGTAAACCCCGGCAAAAACTTTGGCGCCTATGGCCTGCCCAAGGCGGCAACCCTGTTTCTGTCGCGCCAATATGCGCTGGAATATGGCCGTTTTGGCATTCGCTCCAACGCAGTGAACGCGGATCGGATCCGCTCCGGTCTGTTGACCGATGCGTTGATCGCCGAACGCTCCAAGGCGCGCGGTCTCAGCGAGGCGGACTATTTATCCGGCAACCTGCTTGGTCAGGAAGTCACGGCCGAGCATGTCGCCCGCGCCTTTTTGCACCACGCCCTGGCTGAGCGGACCACCGCCAGCGTCACCACCGTCGATGGCGGCAATATCGAGGCGGCGATGCGTTAGTGACGGTTTCGATCGTTTGAGTTCAGCGCCCGCCCGCTCCCGTCACTAACGCTGAGCGCCGCTCAGTAGTTGATCAGCACAAATCGCCCGAGCGCCTTGCCGTCGCGAAGTTCTTGGATCGCGATTGGCGCCTCGCTCAACTGCCGCTTCACCAGTGGCACGGGCGTTACCTTGCCGTCACGGATCAGCTGCAACAGTTCGACCAGATCCTGCTGTGTGCCGACATAGGAACCGAGCAGGTTGACCACTTTCATCGGCAGCAGCGAGATCGACAGGTCCATCGAGCCGCCGAACAGGCCGACGACGACCATCGTCGCGCCCTTAGCCAGGACGCCGAAACCGAAGCTGGTTGTTGCCGGGGCGCCGACGAAATCCACCACGCCGTTCGGCCCGCCATTGGTCATGCCCATCAATTGCTTGCGCGCGTCCGGGGCGGCGTTGTCGATCACCTCGTCAGCGCCCGCCGCCAGGGCGGCGGCGCGTTTGGCCGGGTCAATATCGGCGACGATGATCTTCGCCTTGACGATCGCCTTGGCCATGCCAATGCCCGCCAGACCGACACCGCCGGCGCCAATGATCAGCAATGACTCATCGGCGCGCAGATGATTGACCTTCTTCAACGCACTATAGGCGGTGATGCCGGAACAGGCGGCGGTCGCCGCGACCCCCTCGTCAACGCCATCGTAGGGCACCAGATATTTTGCGTCCGGCACGATCATATATTCTGCATAACCGCCGTCGCGGCGGGTGCCGACGGTGATCGGGTTGTTGCACAGCAACTCTTCGTCGCGCTGGCAGACATCGCATTCCCCGCAGCCGATCCAGGGATAAACCACGCGCTTGTCGCCGATTTTCGCACCCCTGGCGTCAGGGCCAAGCGCCGTGACCTCACCAAGCGGCTCGTGCCCCATGGTGAAAGGCAGGGACAGCCCACGCTCGGACAAGGTCACCTTGCGTCCACCACCAAGGTCGAAAAACCCGTCCCAGATATGGATGTCGGAATGGCAGATGCCACAGGCGGTGACCTTGATCAGCACTTCGGAGCCTTTGGGCTCGGGAATTGGAACTTCCCGTTCCTCCAGTGGCTGACCCCATTCCGTGATCTGGTAGGCTTTCATCGGCTCTTCCTTAAGCTGGAGTTGTCCTGCCGAGATTTGCCCAGCCATGGGGCGTCTGGCCAGAGAAATCGCCTTCGATCGGCAGATTTTCGCCCTGAACAGCGATATCGATAACCGCCGGTTGACGCGGTCCAATCCTTCACGCAGCTTTTGGCGATTGTTTTCCCGCCCCAATCACCCCCGAATTATCAAGGTGCGCCATGACCATCGAGCATGAACCGGATCCGGAACTGATAGCCGCCGGATTTACAATTCCCTATCCCGATGATCCCTTCGAGATGCGGAGCGGCCCGTTTTACATCGGCGCCGATGCCAATGGCGCTACGATCGTGGCGCTTAGGGCCGGGCGGGCCCAATGCAACAGCAACGGCGTGGTGCATGGGGGTTGTTTGATGACCCTGGCCGATCTCGCGGTTTGCTATGAGGCGATTGGCGGCGATCCGGCGCTGCGGTCGTTGACGGTCTCGCTCACCGCCAACTTCTTGGCGCCGGTTGAGGCGGGCGCAATTCTCCACGCCTATCCAAAGGTGAACCGGCGGACCAAGCGCATGGCTTTTGTCGATGCTCGGGTCATGGATGGCGAGACCTGCGTCTTCACCGCATCGGCGGTGATCCGGGTGATCGACCGAGGCTAGTGGTCCGACGACGCTTGCCGCCGCCTTAAATCAGACCACAACAAGGAGCTCACCATGGTTCAGGGTCCACTTTCCGGCGTCAAGGTGATCGAGTTCGGCCAAAACCTGGCTGGTCCCTATTGCGGCCAGATCCTGGCGTTTCTTGGCGCTGAGGTGATCAAGATCGAACGCCCCGAAGGCGACGACGCCCGGCGCTGGGGACCGCCCTTCGCCGGTGAGGAGAGCGACGCCCCCGCCGTGGTCTTCGTGGCGCTGAACCGGGGCAAGAAAAGCGTGGTGATCGATCTGCGCAAGGATGCCCAACGCGACGAGCTGATCGAGATGATCGGCGGGGCGGATGTGTTCGTGCATAACCTCAGAAGCGACGTGCCAAAACAATTCGGCTTCGACGCCGTCAGCTTGACCGAGCGCTTTCCCGGTCTGATCTACGCCAATCTCGGCGCGTTCGGCCATAAAGGCCCCTGGCGTGACCGACCTGGGTACGAGCCGATCATCCAGGCGGTGGCCGGGTTGATGTCGGTTAATGGAGACCCGGTGGCGCCGCCGGCTCGGGTCGGGGTATCGCTTATCGATCTGTCGACCGGGATGTGGACGGCGATCGGCATCCTCGCCGCCTTGTCACAGCGGGCCGGCAGCGGAAAGGGAACCGTGGTCGACACCTCGCTGTTCGAGAGCGGCCTGATGTGGGTCTCCACCCATGCCGCGCAATACAGCGCCAGCGGTGTGCCGCCAAAGCGGCTGTCCTCCGGCCACCCTTCCTTGGCGCCCTACCAGTCCTTTGAGTGCGCCGACGGGCCGTTGATGGTCTGTCCGGGCAACGAGCGATTGTTCCAGAAATTCGCCGAGGCGCTGGGCCACAAGGAATGGATTGACGACCCACGCTACGCCACCAACCAGGTCCGGGTGACCCGTCGTGACGAAGTGAACGGGATGGTCGCCGATATCATGGTCCAGCATCCCCGCGCCTATTGGACGGAAAAGTTGGATGCTCTTGGGGTGCCGAACGGACCGCTCAACACCGTTCCCGAGGTGTTGGCCTTGGCGCAGACGGCGGCGCTTGGGATGCTGTTCCAGCCCTATGCGGACAATCCGGGGCTTTATCATGGGCTGCCGATCAGCTTCAATGGCGCGCGCGCCGGCGATAACGCGACAGCGCCGACGTTGGGTTCCGGTTAACCCACCGGATTTGACCAACTGACCCCCGCTCTGTGGAGACAGGCCCCCTATGACGGTCGAACAAATCGAAATTCTCGCCGTCCTGGTGGGCACAATGGGCTTGTTCATCTGGGGCCGTTGGCGGGCCGACTTCGTCGCGTTGCTGGCCCTGGCCGCCGCTGTGGTGCTTGGCTTAGTGCCGGGAGAGCAGGCGTTCCTCGGCTTTGGTCACCCCGCCGTCATCACCGTGGCGGCGGTTCTGGTGATTTCCTCCAGTCTGGCCAGGGCCGGGTTGGTCGATCTGCTGGTCGCTCGTTTGGTTAAGCTGGTCGCTGCCGGCAGCGGGCGGTTTTTGCTTCTGGATGTGCTGGCGGCTTTGGTCTCGGGCTTCATGAACAATATCGGCGCGCTGGCGCTGCTGATGCCGGTCGGTTTGGGCATTGCCCGGCGTGACGGCGTGCCCGCCTCCCGGGTATTGATGCCGCTGTCCTTCGCCTCAATTCTCGGCGGCCTGGTGACGCTCATTGGAACACCGCCGAACATCATCGTCTCAGGGTTCCGCCAGAGCGCTGTTGGTGAGGGTTACGCAATGTTCGATTTTCTGTTCGTCGGCGCGCCGATCGCCCTTGTCGGTATCGGCTTCCTGGCTGTCGCGGCTCAGCGGCTGTTGCCGAAGCGCCGGGATAGCGACGAGGATGGCCCGGAACTCAACCTCGCCGATTACGTCACCGAGTTCGTGGTCCCTGAGGACTCCCCTTTGATCGGGCAAAAGGTCGACGCCATCGGCCCGGTTTCTGGTGAGGCTTCGCGGCCGACCGAACTGGCGCTGATCCGGCGACGTCAGCGGATTGTCAGACGTCTGCATCACGAGGCTCTGATCGCCGGGGATATTCTAGCAATGCGCGGAACCCCCGAGCAGATCGAGACCGCGGTCGCCCAAGGTTTAGAACTTCTTCCCCAATCCAAGGCCAAGGAGGCGGCCGAGAAGGACGCCGAGGAAACGTCAGAGCAATCACCGGAAAAACCGCCGGAAGACGCACCGGTTTTGGTTGAGGTCGTGGTCCCGCCACGCGCCATGATAGAAGGTCGCTCAGCGTCCGAGCTCAGGCTCCGGGCGCGTTATGGGGTCAACCTATTGGCGATTTCCCGAGAGGGTTCGCCGATCCGTAGCCGCTTGCAGGACGCCAAAATTCGCGCTGGGGATGTTCTGCTTATCCAAGCCGAGGGCGACACTATTTATGGAACGGTTTCGACGCTCGGCTGTCTGCCCCTGGTTCAGCGGGAAATCACCCTCGACAACAATCGCTCGCTGATGCCGCTCGGCATATTCGCCCTGGCCATCGCCGCGACGGCGGCCGGGTTGGCCTCGGCGGCGGTGTGTTTTGCTCTGGCGGTTCTGGCGATCGTGCTTATCGGCTCGCTGACGATGACCCAGGTTTACGAGGCCATCGATTGGCCGGTAATCGTTCTGCTTGCCGCGATGATCCCGGTCGGCGGCGCCCTGGACAGCACCGGCGCCGCGCGGGCCATCGCCGGCTTGTTGGCCGAGGTGGCCGGGACGGTATCGCCCTATCTGGTGCTTGGCCTGGTACTGGTCTTGACCATGACCCTGTCGGATATCATGAACAACGCGGCGACGGCGGTGGTCATGGCGCCAATCGCGATCGGTGTCTCCGATAGTCTGGGATTGGCTCCCGATCCGTTACTCATGGCTGTGGCGGTGGGCGCTTCCTGCGCTTTCCTCACCCCGATCGGGCACCAGAACAACCTGCTGGTGATGGGGCCCGGCGGCTATCATTTCGGAGATTATTGGCGGCTCGGCTTACCCCTGGAGATCCTGATCATCCTTGTCGCTGTCCCCCTGATCCCCTTTGTTTGGCCGTTTTAGAGCGCGAACGCTGGTCAATGGACGTAGGCGAGGAAGCCGAAATCCGCACCACGGCCGGGGATGGCGATTTGATTGAAGCCGCGGCGCAAGGCAATGGATCCGGGTTGGTCGTCCTGACGGCAGATCTGGTCATTCACCAGGGTGCCGGGCTTGCCGCTTAAATCGCGGACGAAAAACAGGTTTTCTTGCCGCACGAATTGAAAATGCGGCTTCTTAAATTCCTTAATTTTGGCGGCGTCGAACCAAAGGCCGGCGCTGGAATGCCTAACGGCGGCGCCTCGCGCGGCATTACCAACCGTGAAAGGTAGCCTGGGGACGCCAATCCGCTTGGTGCCGAGATAGCGCTCCATGCGCGTGCTTATCGGCTCAAGCGACAGGTTGCTTTGATAATCCTGGCGCGGGCGATTGTTCGATTGCAGATCGATATAGCTGTGCTCCGAAACCTCGCGGTTTTGCTCCGCCAGCTTGCGGCACACATTGCGAAACAAAAAAGTAATCAGCTCGGCCCGTTCCAACTCTTGGTCAAGCATGCCGCGTTGAAAAAACATCGTCACACAGGAGTCGCAGGCGATCGCGGTAGCGGTGCGCGGCGTCGCGTCCACTATGCTCATCTCACCGAAAGAATCGCCTTCTTCGACATAGGCCAGGGATAATTGCGCGCTGTTCGGGCCTTCGACAACGATCTCCACCCGGCCAGATTGCAGGACATAAAAACCGTCGGCGTCGCTGCCTTCACGGAAAATGACATCGCCGCTCTCAAAGCGCCGGGTTTCATATTCTATCGACATTGTCGTTAACCACCGCGCGCCGGTCTGTTTCAGTCTGTAGGCTCCCAAAAGGATAGCAGCCGCTCCAGGCGGTTTCAAAGCGGAACAAAATCACTCAGCAAGTCGCCTCGGTGGTCTTGTCCGGGCGGATCGGTGGTGTATCGTTCCGCCGGCCTGATAATCCTGGCAGCCCTATCGGAGGCCCCGTATGAGCGAGTCCGCGACCCGTGACGCCATCGCGCGTTTGGCGAAATCAATGTTCGAACGCGGCCTTACCTTCGGCAGCTCCGGTAATATAAGCGTGCGGATCGAGGATGGTTGGCTGATGACGCCAACTGGATCGACCATGGGAGATCTCGACCCTGCGCGGATCTCCAAGCTGGATCAGCAGGGTAATCTGGTCTCCGGCGACAAGCCGACGAAAGAGAGTTTTCTGCATATCGCCATGTATGAGGAGCGTCCGGCGACCGGAGCGGTGGTGCATCTGCACTCGACTCATTCCGTTGCCGTCAGCTGTTTGGCCGATATCGATCCAACCAACGTGCTGCCGCCGATTACCGCGTACTACGTGATGAAGATTGGCACCCTGCCGCTGGTCCCGTATTTCCCACCGGGGGATATGAATTTGGCGCGCGCGGTGCGCGAGATGGCCTCCAAGCATCACGCGGTTCTGCTTGCCAACCATGGTCCGGTGGTTGCCGGCAAGTCCTTGGAGGACGCGGTTTACGCCACCGAGGAACTGGAGGAGACGGCGCGTTTGTTCCTAATGCTGAAGGACTTCAAGACCCGTTATCTCACCGATGCTCAGGTCGCTGCGCTCAAGGAGAAATTCCCGAATTAGAAGCCGGTGTTGATTTTAGCTGTTTTTCGGACGCGCTCACACGCCAAGTTTTTCGCTCAATACATCTTGGCGCGAGCGCAATTCATCAGACGTGCCGGCCCATACCACCCGGCCCTTTTCGATTACGTAATGACGATCGGCGATCCTTGCCAGGTCCTCGACATTCTTATCGATGATCAAAATAGCCTGGCCGTCCTGTTTCAGCCGCTCCAGGCAAGCCCATATCTCGCGCCGGACCAATGGAGCGAGGCCCTCGGTCGCCTCATCCAGGATTAGCAGTTTGGGATTGGTCATCAACGCTCGACCGATCGCCAGCATCTGTTGCTCGCCGCCGGACAGCAGGTTGGCCATGCTGGTCAAGCGCTCCCCCAGGGCTGGAAACAAATCCAAGATTCCGTCCAGTGTCCAAGGCGCGCGGCGGCCGGCGCGATTGGCCGCGGTGGCCACCAAATTCTCCCGCACGGTCAGGTTGGGAAACACCTGCCGGCCTTCGGGAACCAAGCCAATGCCAGCCTGCGCGATCCGAAAACTCGGCGTTGCATCGATCCGACGATCCTCGAATTGAATTTCGCCGGAACTGACCGGAACGATACCCATGATCGAGTGGACCGTGGTGGTCTTGCCCATGCCGTTGCGGCCCATCAGGGTGACGACCTCGCGCGCGCCGACCTCGATGGACAATCCGAACAGCGCCTGGCTGGCGCCATAGTGAGTTTGGATTTCGCGGACCGAGAGCATTATCCCGGTTCCTTATCGGTCAGCGGTCCTTCATCACCAAGATAGGCGCGCCGCACCGCCGCATCACTGCGAATTTCATCCGGGGTTCCCGAGGCGATCACCTTGCCATGGACCAGCACGGTTATCCGGTCCGCCAGTGCGAATACCGCGTCCATATCGTGCTCGACCAGCAACATCGTCTTCTCGCCCTTCAAGCCGTCGAGAAAGATCACCATGCTCTGAGCTTCCTCGACGCCCATGCCGGCCATCGGCTCGTCCAGCAACAGCAGCCGTGGTTCAGTGGCGAGCGCGATGGCGATCTCTAGCTGGCGGTGTTCGCCGTGAGACATCGCGCGGGCAATGGTCCCGGCTCGGTCCGCCAGGCCGACCCGCGCCAATGCCGCCATCGCCGCCTCGACCAAACGCTCCTCACGCCGCGCATCGGCCCAAAACCGGAACGAATGGCCAGCATAGGCCTGCACCGCCAGCGCGACATTGTCCCGGACCGTCATGTCCAGCATCAGGCTGGTAATCTGGAACGTACGGGCGATCCCTAGATGTGCCCGGGCATGGGCGGCAAGGCGGGTGATATTTCGCCCGGCGAATGCGATCTCGCCGCCATCCGGGCGCAGCTCCCCGGACAACTGGGCCACCAGGGTTGTCTTACCCGCGCCATTGGGGCCGATCACGGCGTGGACTTCCCCCGCCTCGACGACCAGATCGACATGATCGGTCGCCGCGATGCCGCCAAAGCTCTTGTGAAGGTCCTCTACTGTCAGGAGCGCTGACGCCATGGAGCCCTCCTGATCCGATCTCCGAGCCAGCCGCATTGATGGAAAT
>JAQBUJ010000066.1 GCA_027623845.1 Pseudomonadota bacterium | reverse complement strand
CTGGATCAAGTCCAGGGATGCGGATTTTCAGGTTGGCTTGGATGACACGGCTGAGATGAAACGGCTTGGATAACGCCGCTGGGATGACACGGAAAATGCGGGATAACCGGGCGGCATGGGTTTGCCCCCCTACCCTTTCGCCTCGCCCATCTTCCAGGTCGAAGTGGCATGGGCGCTTAGCTTGTCGTCGGCGTCCCAGACCCGCGATTCCAAAAAGCTGATCGAGCGACCCTGGCGGATGAACCGGCCCTCGCAGCGCGCCGGGCCTTTGGTCAGCGGGCGCATATATTGATTCTTCATTTCCAAGGTCGCACCGGCGATCCCGGTGGCGTGCTTGATCAAATGGCCCATGGAAATATCCATGACCGTCGCCAGCATGCCGCCGTGATAGCTGCCCTGAGGATTAAACAGGAAGTCGGCGACCGGAAAACGCACCAGGCAAGCGTCATCGGGATAGGAAATGTCGAGCCCCATCATTTTGGCGACGAAGAAACTGCCAAATTCCTGGCGATAATCGCCAAGCGCGTTCTCGAACAGCGTCCGCGCGGTTTGTTCATCCATAATCTTTTACCTTTGGTCCTGGTGCTCCGGATAGCGGCTGTTCCTGCCACAACCGGCAGGGTCAAGGCAAACAAGACTCAACTGAGCGGGATGCCGGTTTGCGACGACAAACGAAAGGGTTGGCGGGCCAGTAACCGGCGCCCGGTTCGCATTCAGTAACCGCTGGCCCGCCCGGTCACCGGCAAACGTTAGGCATCGATCGTTACCGGCATATTAAAAGCCGAAGACAATTTTGATCGCTGGCTCAGATGCTAGCGAACCGCAATCATCACGCCCTTGATTCCCCCCGCGATTCCCCCCGCGATTCGCCCCCGAGATTCCCCCGACCCGTCGCCAACACGCCGCTTGTCGAGGGACATCCCTCTCGACATCCTGGCTGACTGTGATCCACATTCCGTCCGGGTGTTAACGGAACGCCCTCGGCGATAGACGAACCGGTCACAAGGGACGTGTTGATGACAACCGAGGTTCAATCCACCTTTCAACGCGGTTTGGATCGACCGCCCGCCGGCCCGAACCAACGCTCAAACAAGCGGGTGGCGGTCATCGGCGCCGGGGCCTGCGGACTGGCCAATGCCAAATACCTTTTGGCATGTGGATTCGATGTCACGGTCTTTGAAATCGGCAGTCAGATCGGCGGCATGTGGTGCTACCAGAACGACAATGGTCGCTCCTCGGCCTACCGGACCCTGCATATCAACACTTCACGCGGCGTCACCCGGTTCAGCGATCTGCCGTTCGACGAGGCGACGCAGCCGTTTCCCGACCATTTCGACATGCATCGCTATCTGGTCGGTTACGCCGAACATTTTGCCTTGGCGCCGCATATTCGCTTCAACACCACCGTCCGCCAGCTGCGCCCGGCCTTTGATCCGGCGACTGAAGCGCCGCGCTGGGAGGTTGAGCTTGGCGATGGCGCCGTCGAGATTTTCGATGCGGTAATCGTCGCCTCCGGTCACCTGACCAAACCGTTGGAGGTGCCGGCGTTTCAGAGTTTTGCCGGCACCTATCTGCATTCCCACCACTACCGCGAGCCGGATCCATATGTCGGCAAACGGGTCTGTGTGGTCGGCGTAGGCAACAGCGCCTGCGACATCGCCAGCGACGTTTGCGTGACCTCGCCGCGCTGTGTGCTGGTCGCCCGGTCCGGGGTGATCGTGCTGCCGAAGCTGATGTTCGGTCAGGCCTTTACTGACATCACCGCCAAGTTTCAACGCCCGTGGATCCCCCGCAAGCTGCGTCGGCGGATCACCCGATTTTTGGTTTGGCTGGTGCATGGCGACATGGCCAAACTCGGTTTCAAACCGCCGAGCGAACTCACCCATGTGACCTCGAACGCCACCGTCTGCACGGATATCGCCTATCGCCGGATTGAGGTTAAGCATGGCATTGAGGCGGTGGAGGGCAAGACGCTGCGCTTTGCCGATGGCAGCGCCGAGGAGTTTGACGTGCTGATCGCCGCGACCGGCTATGAGATCGACTTGGATTTCATTCCGCCCGAGGTTCTGCGTGTCGAGGACAACCAACTCGACCTCTATATGCGGATCGCCCCGCCAGACTGGCCGGGATTGTTCCTGCAAGGATTCTTCAATACCGACACCGCCCTGAACATGGTGTTCGAGCATCAAGCCCGCTGGGTTCGCGAAATATTGCTTGGCAACGCGGTCCTGCCGCAACCAACCGCCATGCGCCAAGCCATTGCCGAGCGCCGAGCCTGGTACGCCGGACAGTATAAACACACGCCTCGTCATACCATCGAAGAGGAGCATGTGGGGTATCTGAGCGACCTGGGTAAATCCCTGAACCAGATGTTGGCCCGCCCGTCCGGCCGCCAACGCCAAGGCCGGAACGCCTGAGGCGATGCATATCCCGGACGCGCCGCGACAGGACTCGCTGTATTTCACTTATCCGGTTTTCCCGTTCACCCGCCCGGTGGAGATGGATGGCGAACGGCCGTTGCACGACGTGGTCATTGTCGGCGGCGGGCCGGTCGGCCTGGTCACCGCCATCGAGTTGGCCCGCCACGGCGTCCGGGCGGTGGTCCTGGAGAGCAAGAGCAGCGTCTCCGATGGCAGCCGGGCGTTGGCCTTCAGCCGGCGCAGTCAGGAGATCATGCATGGTCTGGGTATAACGACGCGGGTTCAAGCCAAGGCGCTGTCCTGGACCGAGGGACGATCGTTCTATCGCGACAAGATCATCTTCCGGTTATCGATGCCGCGATCCGCCGAAGAACGCTTTGGCCCGATGATCAATCTACAGCAATGTTATCTGGAGAAATTCCTGGTCGAGCGGATCGCTGACGCCGATCTGGCCGAGTTGCGCTGGTGCAACCAGGTGACCGGCGCCACCCAAACCGCCGATAAGGTCACGATCTCGCTCGACACCCCCGAAGGGGCGTATCAACTCGACGCGCGATATGTGATCGCCGCCGACGGCGCCCGCAGCGCCCTGCGTGAGACGTTCGGCCTTCGGATGAGCGGCGCCTCGCATGAAGGCGTCTATCTGATCGCCGATATCAAGATCGACAGCGCCCTGCCGACCGAACGCCATGCCTGGTTCGACCCACCGTCCAACCCAGGCGCCACCATGCTGATGCACAAACAGCCGGACGGGCTCTGGCGCGTCGATTATCAGCTGCGCGAGGATCAGGACCCGGAGGTTGAGTTGCAGCCGGAGCGGATCAAGGCGCGCATCCAAAGCCATCTCGACCTGATCGGCGAAACCGCCCCCTGGGAGCTGGAGATGTCGTCGCTCTATAAGGCCCATTGCATTTGCCTGGACGATTATCGCCATGGCCGGGTGCTGTTCGCCGGCGATGCGGCGCATCTGGTGCCGATTTTCGGGGTGCGCGGACTCAATTCGGGAATTGCCGACGCCAACAATCTGGCCTGGAAGATGGCCTCGGTGCTGTCCGGCGGATCGGCGGACCGCCTGCTCGACAGCTATTCCGCCGAGCGCCGGCCGGCGACCCTGGAAATTTTCGAACAAGCAACGAAAAGCACCGCCTTCATGACCCCGCCGAGCCGGGGATACCGGTTGCTGCGTGACGCAGCGCTATCCCTGGCGTTGTCACAACCCTGGGCCGGTGAGCTTGCCAATCCAAGGCAATCGCAGCCCTATGACTATGCCGACAGCCCGCTCAACGCCGAGACCGATGACGACGCCGTCTTCACTGCCGGCCCGCGGACCGGTGCGCCGCTCGCGGATGCCCGCCTGACCGATGGGAACCATCTGCTCGATCATATCGGCCCCGGACCAACGCTGCTTGGTTTCGGATTGGATAAGCAAGGTCCCGACCTCGATTGGCCGGGCGTCAAATGGCCGGGTGTCAAACGGCTGGCCGTTTCTCGGTCGGCCGCGCCCGCGCCCGACACCCTGGCCGATCCGCACGGCCATTTGTTTGAGCGCTTTGGAGCAACCGAGGACTGCTGTTATCTCATTCGCCCCGATGGACATGTGGCCGGTCGCTGGCGGACCTATGACCCCGGCGTTGTCGAGGCCGCCCTGCAACGCCTGTTCGCAGCATGATCCGAGGAGACAACGCCATGAACACGCCCTCCTCCCTCTCCTTCGAGGATCTGGAGCGGGTCTACGCCCTGCTGGCCGAAACCATCGACGGGCTCGGTCCGGAGCGCGAGGCTTTGTTTTTGTCCAAATTGACGCTGGTACTGGCCCAGGCGTTGGGAGATTTCGAAACCGTGACGCGGGCCATGGACACCGCTCGGCGGGATCTCGACTGAGAGCGTCGCCGATGCGAAGCGCTTGCCCCCTGTTTTCACCGAGGCGACGACAGCCAGCCCTTGGATCTTCCCCCGTGCTGTCCAGGAGAATCTCCACCGTCGTCCTGGCGACCCCCATTTACGTGAGGGCAGGCCTTAGGACCCACGCCTGAGTACGTTCACTGTGACGGTTGGGCGAGGACTAGGAGCAATTTACCGCCATTCGCGCCGTCGAACCGCCTCAGGCTTCGGCCCTGCCGTTCGCCAGGGCGACGGATGGGGTTTGTTGAAAAGTGGGTGATTTTCGGCACGCACAAATCAAGTCTCGCAGCGCCGTTCCGCTTGCCAGCCGGCTATGAACAGGGAACCGGGGCGACGACAACCAACCTTTGAGCCTTCGCCCCGGCTGTTCAGGATAACCTCCGCCGTCGTCCTGGCGAACGGCAGGACCCACGCCTGAGCAGGATCAGCGTGACCGATGGGCGAAAATTAGGCGCAATGTGTCATCAACTTTCGAATTATCAGCCATTCGCCCCATCGAACGGCCTCAGGCTTCGGCCCTGCCTTTCGCCAGGGCGACCGGTGGGGTTTGTTGAAAAGTGGGTGATTTATGGCACGCATCAATCAAGCCTCCCCTTGTGGGAAGGCGATGCACGGCCCCGGGGCAACGGGTGGGATTACCCCGGACAGCATTGCATCGTGGCTGTTATGGCATTGCGATTAGTCTTGTCCCGGCAAAGAGCCATCGCAATGGCGCTAAACCATTGTCGGCCATTGAATTAAGCCGCTGACCGGCGGATGCTACCAAGCAATAACGGGGAGAGCACAATGACCGGCTTCAAGGAATATGGCGATCATGACGCGGTTGGCCTGGCGAAGTTGATCCGCGAGCGCCAAGTTTCCGAAACAGAGGTGCTCGACGAAGCGCTGCAGCGGATGCGGGCGGTGCAGCCGAAACTGAACGCCATCACCTGCGACATGGAGGCCTTCGCGCGCCAGTCAATCGCCGACGGCCTGCCGGACGGGCCGTTTCGGGGGGTGCCGTTCATGCTCAAGGATCTACACGTCCTGTACAAAGGCGCGCCAACCCATAATGGATCAAATTTTTACCAGGACTTCATCGCCGACCATGACACCGAGATCGTCAACCGCTTCAAGAAGGCCGGGCTGGTCACCATCGCCAAGACCAACACGCCGGAATTCGGCATGTGCGCCTCGACCGAGCCGGCAAGCCACGGCCCGGCCCCCAACCCCTGGGATCTGGAACGCACCGGCGGCGGCTCAAGCGGCGGTTCCGCGACCTCAGTCGCGGCTGGCGTGCTGCCGGCGGCGCATGCAACTGACGGCGGCGGCTCTATCCGGATACCGGCGTCGTGCTGCGGTCTGGTCGGGCTGAAGACCACCCGGGGGCGTAATCCCACTGGCCCGGACGCCCTGGACAGCATTCAGAGTGTCGGCCATGTGGTCTCCCGCAGTCTGCGCGACACCGCCCATCTGCTTGATTGCACCGCCGGGCCGGAATTCGGCGCGCCGAACCCGGCCTTGCCGGATACCGGCCCTTTCGCGGACGAGCTGAAAAAAGAGCCCGGCCAACTGCGGATCGCGCTGTCGAAACGGGTGATGGCCGGCGATACCCTTGACCCGGCCTGCGCCGAGGCCGTCGATAAGACCGCCCGGCTGCTGGAAAGCCTCGGCCATGTCGTCACCGAGGCCGATCCGGCCCTCGATCTCGATTTCGTCGCCGAGTTCTGGCGGATGAACGCCTCGGTTGGCGCCCATGTCGTGTTATCGCGCCGGGAAGCCCAATTGGGTCGGAAACTCACCCAAGACGATGTCGAACCGGTGACCTGGGCCGCCTATCACGCCGGCGCCAAGGTTTCGGCGGTGGCGTTTTCCAAAGCCATCCAGGAGGTCCAACTGATGGGCCGCAAGCTGGCGACGTTTCACCTGGATTATGACCTGTTTATGACCCCGACCCTGGCCCACCGTCCAGTCAAGCTCGGCCATTTATCGATGGTGGTCGACGATATCGATGCCTATTGGCAGCGATTGTTCCGCTTCATTCCGTTTACCCCGCAACAGAATCTGTCCGGCCAGCCGGCGATCTCACTCCCGCTACATTGGAGCGATGATGGCCTACCGATCGGTGTCCAGTTCGCTGGTCGGTTCGGCGACGAAGCGACGTTGCTGAGGCTCGCCGCGCAACTGGAGCAAGCCGCTCCCTGGGCGCACCGGATCGCGCCGGTCCATGCGGGGTAATATGCCGGATTCATCTCTGCCAAGCACCGCGATCGTGCGCTGGCGCGACGAGGGTCCGGAGCGGATCAACGGCCCGGAGAGCTATGGCCCGCCGCTATCGGACGCGGCCATGCGTCTGTCGGCGCTCGCCGCCAGGGTGCGGGCGGATCTTTACGCCTTGCGCCATCCCGAAGCCGATTGGATGCCGACCCGCCTTGGCCCCGACGGCGCAGCGATGCTCGATGTCCTGGTGGTCGGCGCCGGCCAGGGCGGCCTCAGCATCGCCGCGCATCTGCTGCGCGAGCGTGTCAGCAACATCCTGGTGGTCGACAAGGAACCGGTCGGCAACGAAGGGATTTGGAATAGCCACGGCCGGATGCCGGTAATCCGCTCGCCAAAACACTATCCCGGCCCGGATATGGGCGTCCCCAACCTAACCTATGAGGCCTGGCACCGCACCGCCTATGGCGACCTCTCTTGGGAAGACATGGTCTTCGTCCCAATCCAGCTTTGGGTCGAGTATCTCGGTTGGGTGCGTCAGACCCTGGATCTGCCGGTTCGCAACCAGACCGAGGTGACTCGCATCCTCCCGGCCAAGGATGGTCTGGAGATCACCCTCGATGGACCTGACGGCAGTGAAACCCATTATACCCGTCGCCTGGTCCTGGCGACCGGCCATGACGGCACCGGCGATTGGTGGATGCCCGATTACCTTACCGCTCTGCCCGAGACGCTGCGCGCCAAGGCGGCGGACCCGATCGATTTCGATGCTTTGAAGGGCAAGAAAGTCGCGGTGCTCGGGGTTGGGGCGACCGCTGGGGACAATGCGATCTGTGCGCTGGAGCATGGCGCCGAAGTGCATATGTTCTGCCGCCGCCCGACACATCGGCGCCAGCAGGTCTATCGCTGGTGCATCACCTCGGGGTTTTTGCGCCACTTCGGCGATCTCGACGATGCTTGGCGTTGGCGCTTCATGCACCAGATTTTGAACATTCGCATGGGCATGCCGCCGGAAACCTGGAAGCGGGCCAGCGGCCACCCGAATTTCACCCTGCACACCAGCGCCGACTGGAAAGCCGCCACCCCGAAGCACGGCGGTGTGGAAATAGAGACCAACCAAGGTCCGTTCCAGGCGGATTTCATCATCTCTTGCGCCGGCCACGATCAGGACGTACGCAAGCGCCCCGAATTGGCCCATTTCGCCGAGCATATCGCCCTTTGGGACGACCGCTACACGCCGCCGGCGGAGATCCAGGACGAACGGCTCGGCCGCTATCCCTATCTCGGCACGCATTTCGAATTTCTTGAGAAAACCCCGGGCGCGGCGCCTTATCTTGAGCGGATCCACGACTTTACCTTTGGCCCGACGATGAGTTTCGGCCCCTCGGGTTGCTCGATCAGCACCCTGCGGCTGACCGTGCCGATGCTGGTCGCCGGAGTGACGCGCGGATTATTTGTTGAGGATGCCGACCTGCATTGGCAAGCCTTGCTGGACCATCCCAACATGATTCCCTGAGCAACCTCAAATACCACGTTCAAGACCTTGTATAAGCTTCAGCCGAGGAATCGCGAGGGCTAGACAAATCGTCTCGCCGGCCCCACTCTATCCAATAACAGATGCCACATGCAGGAGATCACCATGGCCAAGGCAATGTTCGGAGCGGGCTGTTTTTGGGGGATAGAGGAATCATTTCGCGCGGTCCCCGGCGTCACCGATGTCGCCGTCGGTTATAGCGGCGGCGCCAAGGACAATCCCAGCTATGAGGAAGTCTGCACCGGCATGACCGGCCACGCCGAGGTGGTCGAGGTTGAGTTTGACGAAGCCAAGGTCTCGTTCGAGCAGTTGCTCGACACTTTTTGGGAATGCCACGACCCGACCCAATTGAACTATCAGGGCCCGGATGTCGGCAGCCAATACCGCACCGCGATCTTTACCACCAACGAAGATCAGGCCGACGCCGCCATGAAAGCCAAGAAGGTCGAACAGGACAGCGGTCGCCATCCCCGGGATATCGTCACCGAAATCTCCCCGGCCAAAACCTTCTGGCGGGCCGAGGACTATCATCAGCAGTTCATCGCCAAGCGCCGGGGCAAGCCCGGTCGGTTGTTCGGCTAAAGAACCGCCTAGCAAAGAGAGCGCCGGATCATGTGTCGCTGGTTGGCCTATGCCGGACCGGAATTGCTGATCGAGCAGTTGTTATTCGCCCCCAGCAATTCGTTGATCAAACAAAGCCTGTTGGCGCGAGAATCGATCGTTCCGACCAATGGCGATGGCTTTGGCCTGGGCTGGTACGGAAACACTGTGCATCCCGGATTGTTCCGCGACACCTTGCCGGCCTGGAACGACGCCAATCTGCGCAGTATTTCCGAGCAAATCCGCTCGCGGCTGTTCTTTGCCCATGTCCGGGCCTCGACCGGCACCTCGACCAGCCGTGACAACTGCCATCCGTTCCGCCATGACGACACATTGTTCATGCATAACGGACAAATTGGCGGCTATCGTCTGATCCGCCGCGAGCTCGAACAGATGATCCCCGGCGACTTTTACAACCAGCGACACGGCACCACCGACAGTGAGGCTTTCTATCTGCTGGCGCTTGGCCACGGATTGCTCGACGACCCGGTGCAGGCGCTGCAAAAGGCGATTGCTGACATCACCGAGGTGATGGAACGCCGGGGTGTCGAGGAACCGCTGCGCATTACCGCCGCCTTTTCAGATGGTGATCGCCTGGTCGCCCTGCGCCATTCCAGCGATAGCCAATCGCCGACACTCTATTGGGCGACAGGCAAGGAACTGACGGTCGAGGCGGGCACCGTTGGGATGCGTGAGGGCATCGGTGCGACCTTGGTTCTTTCAGAACCACTGGACGCCGGCGGCCTCACTTGGCGCGAGGTGCCGGAAAGCCATGTCCTGATTTCGCAAGCCGGGCAGGTTTCGATCGATGCACTGCATCGCGCCGCCTGATAGCAAACGCGACGAAAACCCACTGACCCGATTCAGTCCGAAATAGAGACGCTGGCTTCGATTCTGCGGATATGCGCGAGACCGGGGTGGATTTCCGAGCGCAGAAACTCCAGGCGCTTTACCGGGCTGCCGGATTGCCCGGGGAAACGTTCGCTCCACAACGACATTTTGACCGTCAGCCCGCAAAGCACCGCGCCAATGCTGACATGATGCGCCGTCACGCTGTCCTGAAACAGCTTGAAGGACTCGGCGTTAAGATTGTCCCAGAAGTCCCGCGTGCGGCTATCAAAGAACGCGAAACGCGCCATGACCGATTTGCTGATCGCGTTTAGATGGCTTTCGATTTCAACCAGCATCCGACCTTGCAGAGGGTCACCGGTGACCTGTTGGTTATCCTTGACGTCGTGCATCCAGGCGATGAAATCGGGAATCATCATCATCACCTCATCGAAACAATCACGGAAATACGACAACGACAGAAAAATATCGCCGTAATGCTCTAGGAAAGCAGGCACTTCCATGATCGAGACATTCAACTCATCCGCCAGCCGCTGCAACTGTTTGATCGCCGCCTGGCGGTCCGGTTGAGCCGGCAATTG
>JAQBUJ010000065.1 GCA_027623845.1 Pseudomonadota bacterium | reverse complement strand
CGCAAAGGCGGCAAATTGGCTTCACCCTCTGGGTTCCGCATCTTACCCGCCCTCCAACCAACCCAACATACTGATATGTATACCATAATCGCGCAGTGCTGGCGTCAAATGAACGGTTCACCTGGGAAATGCGGGTTGAACAGCCCTGCCCTAACACGGCGATGCTAAATAGCACCAAGCGCTGGGCGCTTGCTCGAGTTTGTAACATATCGAGCGTTACTCTAGCCGCTTCGTCGCGGATAATTTTCAAATTTTGAGAATGAGGAACTTCACTATCTATCATCGTTTTATCTTAACAGAATCGCAATTACGATACTATTCGCTTTTGTATCAACACAACGCGCAAGCGTGGGCACTGGAAGGCAATCCTTTCGTCGTACCCAAAAAGCAGCATCAGTAAAACAAACACATTTAAACGACTTTCGTCCTCCCATTCGGCGATAACTTCCTCATAGAAAAGTGGTACAATGGACGGTCCCACTCTTGCCATGCGCATCAAGCAAGTGGCCAACAGAGTCCTGGCGATGGCTCGCACGACGTTTTTAACGAACCTCGCCCCAAGTCGTTTTTTTCTCTCTTAGCAATCGTTATATTTCAAAGTCCTATGGGATACTCTGAGTGTTTCTCGACAGTGCCGTATCTCAACCGTATAAGGGTACGAAAACAGTAGCGAATGCGATCATCCAACGGATGGTCGCCGGTTTTGGGGGAGAAACACCATGTCCGGAGCGGGGTCGGGACGACTGACCGGCAAGATCGCGCTGGTGACCGGTGCGGCGTCGGGCATTGGTCTGGCGACGACTCGGATGTTCGTCTCCCAGGGCGCTGCCGTGGTGATGAGCGATATCAATGCCGAGGCCGGTGAAGCGGCGGCACAAAGCCTTCGCAGCGACGGCGGGGCGGTGATTTTCGTGGCCCATGATGTGACCAGCGAGCCGAGCTGGATCGCCGCGATCGAGGCGGTGCGCGCCGCGCATGGCCGGCTGGATATTCTGGTGAACAATGCCGGGGTCGGCACCGGCGGCTCGATCGAGGACGCGACCTTGGAGGAATGGCGGCAGATCCATGCGGTCAATGCCGACGGCCCGTTCCTTGGCTGCAAGCACGGCATCGCGCTGATGAAGCAGAGCGGCGACGGCGGCTCGATCGTCAATATCGCCAGTGTCGCCGGGATTATCGGCGCGCCGCAGCTTGCCGCCTATTGCGCCTCGAAAGGCTCGGTCCGATTGTTGACCAAGTCGGTGGCGCTGCATTGCGCGCGCAAGGGCTATGGCATTCGCTGCAACTCGGTTCACCCGTCCTATACCGACACCCCGATGGTCGATGGGATGGTCGACCAGCACCGGGCGCCGGATCGCTATCGCCTGGCCCTGGAAGGCGCTTCGCCGATGGGCCGGCTGGGCCGCGCCGATGATATCGCCGGGGCGATTTTTTACCTCGCCAGTGATGACGCCAAGTTCACCACCGGCGCCGAAATCGTCGTCGATGGCGGACTGACCGCCACCTGACACTATAATCCGACAACCAGGAGCTTGCGCAAATGTTCGATCTGACCGGAAAGGTGGCGGTGGTCACCGGGTCCACCAAGGGTATCGGTAAGTCCATCGCCGAAAACATGGCCGCCTTGGGCGCCAAGGTGGTGATCTCCAGTCGCAAGGCCGATGCCTGCGAGGCGGTGGCCCAATCGATCCGCGACAAGGGCCATGAAGCAACGGCGATCCCCTGCCACATCGGCAGTAAGGACGCGCTGGAGGCGCTGGTCGCCGATACCCATAAGGCCTATGGGAAAATCGACATTCTGGTTTGCAACGCGGCGACCAACCCGGTCTATGGCCCCATGCACGAGGCCGGCGACGGCGCCTATGAGAAGATCATGGACACCAATGTCAAAAGCGTTTTCTGGCTCTGCAATATGGTCTGCCCGGAGATGGCCGAGCGTAAGGATGGCGTGGTCATCGTCATCTCCAGCATCGGCGGCTTTAAGGGCAGCAAAAATCTCGGCCTGTACTCGCTCTCCAAGGCGGCCGAGCAGCAATTGGTGCGTAACCTCGCCGTCGAGTGGGGCGCGCATAATATCCGGGTCAACGCCATCGCCCCGGGCCTGATCCGGACCGATTTCGCCCGTGAACTTTGGCAGGACCCGAAGAAAACCGCGGCGGCGGAGCGGATGACCCCGCTTGGACGCCTTGGCGAGCCCGACGATATCGGTATCCTGGCAGCCAGCCTGGCGACGGCGGCGGGCAATTACCTTACCGGCCAAACCATCACCATTGATGGCGGTCGGATGATCACCGACCCCTCCTGAGGAAACCACCATGGCGACGCTCGGTCCGGTCACTGATACCCATAAATTCGACGAGGCTGGCCTCGCGCGTTATCTGGCGGCCAACGGCCTGCCGGATTTCGCCGGCGGTCTGCAGGCTCAGCAATTCCAGGGCGGGCAATCCAACCCGACCTTTGCCTTGGAGGCCGGCAGCCGGCGCTATGTCCTGCGCAAGAAGCCGCCGGGGAAACTGCTGCCCTCGGCGCATCTGATCGAGCGTGAATACCGGATCATGGCGGCGCTGGCCGATACCGACGTGCCGGTGCCGGTGATGCGGCATCTGTGTGAGGATCCGGCGGTAATCGGCACACCGTTCTTCGTCATGGACTATATGGAGGGGCGGATCGTCGACGATACCTCCCTGCCCGGTGATTTCACCCCGGCGGATCGCACGGCGATCTTTGACTCAATGAACCAGGCGATGGCGGCCTTGCACCGGGTCGACTTCAACGCGGTCGGCCTGGGCGACTATGGCAAGCCGGAGAACTATATCGGCCGGCAGATCGACCGTTGGACCCGGCAATTCGAGGCCGCTAAGACCGACCCGATGCCGGCGATGGACGCGCTTATGGCCTGGTTGCCGGCAAACCGCCCCGACGGCGATGAAGTCTCCATCGCCCATGGTGATTTCCGCATGGGCAATCTGATGCTGCACCCGAGCGAGCCCAGGGTGATTGCGGTGCTGGATTGGGAGCTGTCGACCTTGGGCCATCCATTGGCCGATCTGGCCTATAACTGCATGCCCTACAGCCTGCCGCATGACGGCACGTCGCTGAACGGGTTGGTCGGGTTGGATATCGCCAAGGCCGGTATCCCCAGCCTCGATGATTATGTCGCGGCCTATGCCGAACGCACCGACCGGGCGGCGATCCCGGCCTTCAATTTCTATCTGGCGTTTTCATGCTTCCGATTGGCCTCGATCTGCCAGGGCGTCTACGCGCGCGGACTGCAAGGCAACGCCAGCTCGGAAAACGCCGTGTTGGTCGGCGAAAAAGCGCCCCGGCTGGCGACCATCGGCTGGGAGATCGCTCAGTCGATGTGAGCGGGTCGCGCCGGCGAGGCGTTCAGAACTAAATCGGTCATCGAACGAAAACGCCCCGGTAAATACCGGGGCGTCGTCGTTCTAACCGTGCCGTAAGGTCAGTCGTTCTTACGGAACTCCTGCTTGGCGATCGATTCGAGATGCACCTCGTCCGGACCGTCGGCCAGACGCAATACCCGGGTGTGACCATAGGCCCGCGCCAGCTTGAACTCCTGGCTGACGCCGCCGCCGCCATGCACCTGAATCGCCTCGTCGATGATCTCGGTGGCCATGCGGGTCGCCATTACCTTGATCATGGCGATTTCCTTGCGCGCCGCCTTGTTGCCGACGGTGTCCATCTTATGGGCCGCGTGCAGCACCATCAGGCGGGTCGAATCGATCTTGATCCTCGCCTCGGCCACCTTATGCCGGAGCGCGCCCATATCCGCCAGCTTCTGGCCAAAGGCAAAGCGGGAATTGGCCCGTGTCTTCATCGATTCCAAGGCCCGTTCGGCCTGGCCGATGCAGCGCATGCAGTGATGAATCCGCCCCGGTCCAAGCCGCCCTTGGGCGATCTCGAAACCACGTCCCTCGCCGAGCAACATATTGTCGACCGGGACCCGAACGTTTTCGAAGGTTACATCGCCATGGCCGTGCGGCGCGTGGTCATAACCGAATACCGTCAACGCCCGGTTGACGGTGATGCCGGGGGTATCGACCGGCACCAGGACCATCGATTGCTGTTTGTGCTTGGCCGCCGAGGTATCGGTCTTGCCCATGAAGATCAGGATTTTGCAACGCTTGTCGAGAATGCCGGAGGTCCACCATTTCCGCCCGTTGATGACATACTCGTCGCCTTCACGGGTGATGCTGGACTGGATGTTGGTGGCGTCCGAGGAAGCTACCGCCGGTTCGGTCATGGCGAAGGCCGAGCGGATCTCGCCATCAAGCAGCGGTTTCAGCCAACGCTCTTTGTTTGCTTCGCTGGCGTAGCGCTCCAGCACTTCCATATTACCGGTATCCGGGGCCGAGCAGTTGAACACCTCGGAGCCGAAGGACACCTTGCCGAGAATTTCCGAGATCGGCGCGTATTCCAAATTGGTAAGCCCGGCGCCCTTGTCGGATTCCGGCAGGAACATATTCCACAGTCCGGCCGCTTTCGCCTTGGCTTTAAGCTCGTTCAGGATTGGCGGGCAATCCCAGCGGTCTTCGGCCTCATCGATCTGCCGGTAGTAAAGTTCCTCGTTCGGATAGACGTGCTCGTCCATGAACTCCTGGACGCGGGCGCAAAGTTTTTGCGAGCGCTCGGTCATCTCTGGAATCATGGGAATCTCCTCAAATTTGGTTTCGTTGGTTGTGTCGTCATTTAGCCCAGGCGCGCGAACCGGCGCAGATGGTGGTCGATGTTGCCGAACAATACATCGATCATCGTCAGCCGCTTGAAGTAGTGACCGACCGCCATGTCGTCGGTCATCCCCATGCCGCCGTGCAACTGCACGCCTTCCTGGCCAATCGTCTTGCCGCCGCGTCCCATCTCGACTTTCGCCGCTGAAACCGCCCGCGCACGCTCGCGTGGATCGGCGACGTCAACGACGCTTGCCGCCCGATAGGTCAGCGCGCGGGAAAAATCCTTGGCGCCGAGCATCTCAACCGCCCGGTGCTGCAACACCTGGAAAGTGCCGATTGGACGACCGAATTGTTCGCGGGTTTTCATATAGTCGACGGTCAAGGTGACCGCCGCGTCCATCGCGCCGGCCGCCTCGGCGCAGAGCAGCACACAGGCTCGATCAACCACCGCCTCGATCACCGGCATCGCGCCGCCGACCGTGCCGAGGATCGCGTCCGCGCCGACCTGAACGGCCTCCAGGGTCACTTCGGACGCGCGCAACCCGTCGATGGTCGGATAGGAGCGCAGCGTAACGCCCTTGGCGGCCGGGTCGACCAGGAACAGGGTCACGCCGTCATGATCGGTGGTGGCGCCGCCGGTGCGGGCCGAAACGATGAGCGTGTCGGCGGTCTCGGCGTTGTGCACGATGGCCTTTTCGCCGTTCAGAATATAACCGCCGCCATCCTTGATCGCCGATGTCTCTACATGATTGAGGGTAAATCGCGCCCGGGGTTCCACATGCGCAAAGGCCAGCAGCCGCTTGCCCTCGGCCACCTCGGGGAGGATTTCGTTCTTCTGCGCCTCTGAGCCCGCCGCCGCAACCGCGCCGGCGCCAAGCACCACGGTGCTGTGATAGGGCTCGACCACCAGGCCGCGTCCCAGGCTCTCCAGCAACACCGCCGCATCGCCGGTCGAGCCGCCAAGACCGCCATACGCCTCGGGAATGGCCAGGGCCAACCAGCCAAGCTCGGCGAATTGCGTCCAGACGGCGCGGTTGAAACCGCCATCCATCTCCATGTTCTTGCGGCGGTTCTCGAACGTATAATCGTTCTGGATAAAGCGATCAGCGCTCTCGGCGAGCAGCTTTTGGTCGTCGGTAAATGCGAAACTCATAGGGTCCTCGATTGCTTGATTGCCGTCGCCGGCGCATCGTTGCGTGTCGCCACCGGCTCTAGAATCCAAGCACCGCCTTGGCGATGATGTTTTTCTGGATCTCGTTCGAGCCGCCATAGATTGAGGCTTTACGCCAATTGAAATAATGCGGCGCGATCGATGCGGCATGTTCGGGGCCGATCGGGTCTTCGTTCCAGCCGGTCTTCATCGCTTCCGGCACATAGGGATGGGCGTAGTTGCCCACGGCCTCGACCAGCAATTCGGTGATCCCCTGCTGAACCTCGGTGCCGCGGATCTTCAGGAACGACGCCTCCGGTCCCGGTCCCTTGCCGGCGCTTTCATCCGAGAGAACCCGGAGCACCAGGGATTCCAACGACAACAAATCGATCTCGATCGCCGCGATCTTTTCTTTGAAATTTTGATCCTCGATCAGCGGCTTGCCTTCCTGCATCTCAACCGAGGCGATGGTCTTCAAGCGCTTGAGCTGCGCCTTGGAGCGCCCGACGGCGGCGATGCTGGTGCGCTCATGACCCAGCAGGTATTTGGCGTAGGTCCAGCCCTTGTCCTCTTCACCAACCCGATTGGCGACCGGGACCTTCACATCCTCCAGAAAGACGTTGTTGATCTCGGTGCTGCCGTCGATGGTCTTGATCGGCTGCACGGTGACGCCGGGCTGTTCCATGTCGATCAACAGAAAGGTTATGCCCTCCTGGCGTTTGCCGGTGTCCGAGGTGCGGGTCAGGCAGAACATTAAATTCGCGTGCTGGGCCAAACTGGTCCAGGTCTTCTGGCCATTCACCACATAATGGTCGCCGTTCAGCACCGCCTTGGTCCGCAGCGACGCCAGATCGGAGCCGGAACCGGGTTCGGAATAGCCCTGGCACCACCAATCGTCGGACCGCAGGATACGCGGCAGGTAGTAGTCCTTCTGCGCATCGCTGCCGAAGGCCATGATCACCGGCGCCACCATGGTCACGCCGAAGGCGATGACCGGCGGCGCGCCGGCGGCGGCGCATTCTTCCTCGAACAGATGCTTTTGCATCGGCGTCCAACCAGTGCCGCCATGCTCAACCGGCCAACCCGGCGCGACCCAGCCTTTTTCAAAAAGCTTTTTCTGCCAGGTGACGTGTTCTTCCTTGCTGAGACGAAAGCCGGTCATGGTCTTGCGTCGGACCTCTTCCGGCACCTCGGCGGTCACGAAGGCGCGAACCTCTTGGCGGAACGCTTCTTCTTCGGCGGTCAGGATCAATTCCATTACAGGCTCCGGCTCACAAGACTTCAAACAGGCCGGCGACGCCCATGCCGCCGCCGACGCACATGGTGATCACGACATTCTTGGCGCCGCGCCGCTTGCCCTCAATCAGCGCGTGACCGGTCATCCGCGCGCCGCTCATGCCGTAGGGGTGACCGATCGAGATCGAGCCGCCGTTGACATTGAGGTTTTCGTCCGGGATGCCCAGCGTGTCGCGACAATACAGCACTTGCACCGCGAAAGCCTCGTTCAGCTCCCAAAGGTCGATGTCGTCCATGGTCAGACCGTGACGTTCCAGCAACCGCGGCACCGCGAAGATCGGGCCGATACCCATCTCGTCCGGGTCACAGCCGGCGACCGCCAGCCCCTTGTACAGGCCCAACGGCTCAATATTGCGCTGCTCAGCGAGCTTGGCGTCCATCACCACACAGGCCGAGGCGCCGTCCGATAGCTGGCTGGCGTTGCCGGCGGTGATGAAATGGCCTGCCCCGCGCACCGGTTCCAGCCCGGAAAGGCCTTCGATATTGGTCCCCGGGCGGTTGCCTTCATCCTTGTCCAACAGCACGTCCTTGGCGCTGATTTCGCCGGTTTCCTTATCTTTGACCAACATCGAGGAGGCCAGCGGTACGATCTCGTCATCGAACTTGCCGGCCTGCTGCGCCGCAGCGGTGCGGCGCTGGCTCTGGCAGGCATAGTCGTCCTGCGCCTGGCGGCTGACCCCATAGCGGTTGGCGACGTTGTCCGCTGTCTGGATCATCGGCATCCAGATCGCCGGCTTGGTCTCCATCAGATGGGCTTCGGTGTAATGGGTGGTGTTCATGTTTGGTTGAACCAGGCTGATCGACTCCAACCCGCCGGCGACCATGGCCGGGACCTTGTCCATCACCACCCGCTGCGCCGCCATTGAGATGGCCTGCAAGCCGGAACTGCAAAACCGGTTTACCGTGGTGCCCGACGAGGTTATCGGCAGTCCGCCCTGGAGCGAGATTTGCCGCGCCACATTGTGCCCGGTCGCCCCCTCGGGAAAGCCGCAGCCGATGATGACATCTTCGATTTCAGCCGGATCAAGCCCGGACCGCTCTACCGCGTGCTGGACCGCATGACCGCCCAACACCGCGCCATGGGTGTTGTTGAAAGCGCCGCGAAACGCCTTACCGATGGGCGTGCGCGCCGTCGATACGATAACCGCTTCCCGCATGTGTCTTCTCCTTGGCTTGAATCGCCTTGAATTTTCCTTATTCCGAACATTAAGTTATGAATGGAACTCACTGAGTTTCTTGTCTCTTTTAGCCAGCCTCTCCAACAACGGAGCCGGCCGCATCAACTCGCCATGCTCGCTGTGATAGCGCTGCATGGTCTTGTACACCTCGTCGAGGCCGAGGGTATCGGCCCAGAACATCGGTCCGCCTCGATAGCGCGGGAACCCATAGCCGTGAACCCAGATCACGTCGATGTCCGAGGCGCGGATCGCCAATCCCTCCTCAAGGATCTTCGCGCCTTCGTTGATCAACGGATACAGGCAACGCTTCAGCACTTCCTCGTCGGAAATTTCCCGGCGTTCGATATTGGCGTCGGTGGAGGCCTGGATGATTAACTTCTCAATCTCCGGGTCGGCAATCGGCGTGCGGCTTCCAGCCTCATAGCGGTACCAGCCGGAGCCGGTTTTCTGACCAAAACGGCCTTGCTCACAGATCCGGTCGGCGATCGATGAATAGCGGTTATTGTTGGGGTTTTCCGCCAGTTTGCGCTTGCGTACCAGCCAACCGACATCAAGGCCGGCCATATCGCCCATGGTGAACGGTCCCATCGGGAAGCCGAATTCATAGATCACCCGGTCGACCTGCTGTGGCAGTGCGCCTTCCTCCAGCAGGAAATTCGCCTCCCGGCTGTATTGATGCAGCATCCGATTGCCGACAAAGCCGTCGCAGACGCCAACCAGAACGCCGACCTTGTTGATTGTTTTCGACAGTTTCATCACCGTGGCGATGGTCTTGGCCGAGGTTTTCGCGCCGCGCACATTCTCCAGCAACCGCATCACATTGGCCGGGCTGAAGAAATGCGTGCCGATGACATTCTCGGGCCGCTTGGTCATCGCCGCGATCTGGTCGACATCCAGGGTCGAGGTGTTGGTGGCCAGGATCGCGTCGGGCTTACAGAATTGGTCCAGTTTGCTGAAAATTCGCTTTTTGACCTCCATGTCCTCGAACACCGCCTCGATGATGATATCGGCGTCGGCCACGGCTTTGAAATCGGTGGAGCCGGTGATCAGCCCGAGACGTTGGTCCATGGCTTGCTGGGACAGCCGGCCCTTGGCGACGGTGGCGGCATAATTGCCTTGTACCTTGGCCAGACCGCCATCCAGGGCCGCCTGATCGTTCTCGATGACGACCACCGGGATGCCGGCATTGGCGAAATTCATCGCGATGCCGCCGCCCATGGTGCCGCAACCGATCACCGCGGCGCTGTTGATCTCCTTCGCCGGTGTTGCCGCTGGCACATCAGGGATCTTGGCGACCTCGCGCTCAGCGAAAAAGGCGTGTTGCATCGATTTCGCCTCGTCGGCGACGACCAACTGGGTGAAGGCTTCACGCTCAAACTTCAGGCCTGCGTCGAACGGCATCGAGACCGCCGCCTCGATACAGCGAACACAGGCTTCGGGCGCGTTCATGCCGCGCGCCATCTTGGCCATGCCCTTGCGGAAGTCGTCGAAAAGACCGGGGTTGCCCCGCGCCTCTTCCAGGCCGGCGTCCTGGTCGCGCGACCGCCGCGGCGGCGCGTCGCTTGCCGCCAGACGTTCCGCCGCCGCAACCGCCGCATCGAGAACATCGCCCTCGGCGATCTCGTCGATAATTCCCAGCGCATGGGCCTGCTCGACGGCAATCAACCGGCCCGAGGTGATCAGGTCCAAGGAGTTGGCGACACCGGCAAGCCGCGGCAACCGTTGGGTTCCGCCGGCGCCCGGCAGAATGCCGAGCGTGACCTCGGGCAGACCGACCCGGGTTTTCGCCGCGCCGACCCG
>JAQBUJ010000064.1 GCA_027623845.1 Pseudomonadota bacterium | reverse complement strand
CGAGCATCCCAGGAGACAGGCGCAATCGAACCGCCAATTGATCGACAACGCCCGGTTGCCCGCCATGGGTATTGAAAACCACTAGTTTGCGAATCCCCGCCCGCGCCACCCCGGAACCGATCGCCGTCCAGCATGCCAAAGCGGTTTCCGGCGGGATCGACAAGGTACCGGCAAAGCTTTCATGCTCCGGACTGACACCAACGCGCTGGGTCGGGAGCCTGAGAACCCGTGCATTCTGGTCAAGCCCAACAGCAGCCGCATCCAGGATCGCGTCGCAAATCATCGCATCGGTGCCGAGCGGCAGATGCGGGCCGTGTTGCTCGATCGCGGCGACCGGCAGCAGCGCGATGGCGCGGGTCGGCGCGCCAAGATCCTCGGTAGTGAGGCTTTCCCAGTCGGTCATCGCCATAACACGGCGCTCTCCACAAAGCTCGGTGACGCGAGGTTCCTACCCTACCATAACCCTCGCTCGACCGGCGCGCATCCTGCTAATCCGGAGTCCACTAGCCGCCCCCGGTCGGGCCACGGCCAGGACAGCCCTGGCGCGGCGCCAAACCTGGATCCTCCACCGCGTGAATCCGCGCAATCAGCCGGCGCGGCAAAGATCGCCGGGTGATGCGGCGTCTTTCGAAGGAGGGTTGGCGCGGATCGGAATCCGAGTTCAGATCGAAATAGGCGATGCCGGGCTGATGAAAGTCGAACATCGACAGATACAGCTGGACCGAGGCGCCGCGCCAATTGGCCGAAACCAACCGGGGTGGCTGCGCGCCGACGGTGACCCGGCAAACCGCCCGGGGCTCGCCGAGATGGCGCTCCAAACGATCGAGCAGAGCAGCGGCATGTCCCGGCGGGGCCTGGGCATCGCGCCATTCGAAAAAGGCTTGCCGCAACCGCCCATCGGTTGGGTTGATCTGCAGGTAAAGCGTGGCGCGGGCGCCCAGGAACTCAGCATCGACATCAACGAATTCAGCCTGAACCGGGCCAAAATTCAACGGCGGCTCAAGGCGTCGCAAGGACGGCTGGCGAGCCTGCAACGCCGATCTATGCATGCCAATGACGATTCCCGCAGGCAATAACATCGCCGGATCAGCCGCAACAGCTGGCCGAATGCCCGGCGCGCCAAGTACAATCAGCACGGCGATCCAGAGCAATCGACCATATTGCAGGACCATCATCTGCATGGCTTCCTTTCGTCCGGATGATCTTACCCCGCTGAAACCTCCTGGCTTAGGGTGCTTGGTTTGGATTGTGACATTCATCACCTCAAATTCGACGCCGATATCCTCGAGCCATTTGCCCCGCTAACCCGCCCTTCCCCTACGATCCGCGCGCGATGACCGGAAGGCCACATGGCTGGTTCGGTTTTTTGTTGATCCGAAAACCCCCTGCCCGTGCTGCTTGGCATGAAACCTGCTTGGAATACGGTGGAGGTGAGCCATGCCGATCATTCGTTCGAAAACTCGCGAAAAACGCCGAGACCGACGTCGGGCGATTCCCCTGACGCTCGAATACGATGGCCGCGACTTCGCCGTGGCCGATTGCAGTCTGGGCGGCCTCGCCATCAAAGGCGGATGCGGACTCTTCGCCAAGGCTTGCAACGTGACCGCCAGTCTGAAAATCCCCCAGAGCGAGGGCGATCCCTGCCTGGGCGTGTCCCTCCAGGTGGTTCGCAACGATCCCCTGTCCCAGTGCGTCGCCTTCCATTTTTCCGGACTGGACGAGCGGAGTTTCACGCTGCTGGAGCGCCAACTGACCGGGCGCGCCTCGCACTAAGCGGAACGCTGGCGCAACGGCTCGCCGAGGCGATGTTGAATTGATATGCTCCATCATGCGAATGCCGCTCTGATTCGCAATCAGCGCCCGATGATGGAAGCACCATGAACAGCGTCGACGCCGCCTGGCACGCTCTACGTCACCACAAAGATGAAATTCAAGCGGCGTCGCTGAACCAATTGTTCGCCCGCGATGGCAGGCGGTTTGAGAACTTTTCGCTGCGGCTCGATGATCTGTTGGTCGATTTCTCGAAAAACCTGATTACTGCGGAGACCCTACGCCTGCTGCGTCAAACGGCGGAACGGACCGGCCTCGCACAGCGCCTTGAGGCAACGCTATCCGGCGCCAAGGTCAACCTCTCCGAGGACCGCGCCGCGCTGCATACGGCGCTGCGGGCGCCGCGTGAGGCGGTGATCAAGGTCGATGGCCGAAACATCGTGCCTGATGTGCATGGCGTCCTTGACCGAACCCGCGCCTTCGCCGATGCCGTGCGCAACGGCGGCGTAACCGGTGCGCGCGGCGCGGCGTTCCGTGATGTCGTGCATATCGGCATCGGCGGCTCGGTGCTCGGCCCGGCGATGATCACCCAGGCCTTGACCCCCTACCACCATGAACGCATCCGCCTGCATTTTGTCAGCAACGTCGATGGCGCGCATCTGCATGACACGCTCCGCGAGCTTGTGCCCGAGACGACCCTGTTCCTGATCGCCTCAAAAACCTTCACCACCCAGGAGACAATGCTGAACGCCGGCTCGGCGCGGCGCTGGATCACCGAGGCGCTGGGCGAGGCTGCGGTGGCCAGGCATTTCGCCGCATTATCGAGCAATTTGGAAGCAGCCACCCATTTTGGCATTCCCGGCGAGCGCGCTTTCGGTTTCTGGGACTGGGTTGGTGGACGATATTCATCCTGGTCAGCGGTTGGCCTGCCGGTGGCGATCGCCATTGGCCCGGATGGTTTCGCCGCGTTGCTGGCCGGCGCCAGACATATGGACGAGCATTTCGCCTCGGCGCCGCTGGAGGAGAACATCCCGGCCACCCTTGGCCTGATCGGTGTCTGGCACCGCTCGATCCTCGGCTATGCCTCCAGCGCGATCATTCCCTATGACCAAAGACTCAGCCGCTTAACGGCGCATTTGCAGCAGGTCGACATGGAGTCCAATGGCAAGTCACGGCGTCTCGACGGCGCCCCGGTGACCCAGCCGACCGCCGGTGTGATATGGGGCGAGGCCGGCACCAATGTGCAGCACTCGTTCTTCCAGCTGCTGCACCAGGGCACCGATATCGTGCCCTGCGATTTCCTGGTGGCCGCTCAGCCGCACGAGGACATGCCGGGTCACCACGACATGCTGCTGGCCAATTGCCTGGCCCAATCCCAAGCCCTGATGACCGGACGCAGCGTCGAAGAGGCCAAGGCTTTGCTGCTGGCCGAAGGCATGGACCCGGCCAAGGCAGAGGCCCTGGCGCCGCACCGCGCCTTCGAAGGCAACCGTCCCTCGACCACCCTGCTTTACCGCAAACTTGATCCGCGCACGCTGGGGATGCTGATCGCGCTTTATGAGCACAAAGCCTTGGTTCAGGGGGCGCTGTGGGGGATCAACAGTTTTGATCAATGGGGCGTGGAATTGGGTAAAGAACTAGCCAACCGGCTGCTGCCGGCGATCAAGGGAGCGACACCAGAGATGGCGGATGGATCGACCCTGGGTTTGCTTGCTGACCTGCGACGCCTGCGCGGCGTCTGATCAGGGGGCCCGGGTGACCCGCGACGAGATGACCGACGACGAGATGACCGACGAGGACAGGACCAACCAAGCGTTGGCCCTGCATCAGGCAGGCGCGCTGGATGCCGCCGCGCCACTCTATGCGCGCATTCTCGACGCCGATCCGGGTGACGCCCATGTCCGCCAGTTGTTCGGTGTTCTGAAGCATCAAAGCGGCGATCCGGCCGGCGGCGCGCGGTTGATCCGCAGCGCCTTGATCCTCGCCCCCGGCGAGGCTGTGTTCCATGGCAATCTTTCGACGCTGCTGATCGCACTGGTTGATCCAGCCGCCGAAAGCGCGGCCCGGCGTTCGTTGATCCTGGCGCCAGGCTATCTGGACGGGTGGATCAATCTGGCGACGGCGCGCCTGCATCGCGGCGCAATCCACGAAGCGGTGGCGGATTTCAAGGCTCTGATCCCCCAAGCGCCCGGCCTCGCCACTCTGCATGACCGGCTGGCCAACGCGCTGGAAGCAGCCGGACAATTTGAGGCGGCCCTGCCCTGGCGGCAACGCCAGATCTGCCTCGCGCCCGAGGCCGAGGACAGCTATCGCGCCTTCGCCAATACCCATGCGATGAACGGCAATGGCGATCCCGCGCGCCAGCAATTGCACCGCTGGTCAACCATCGCCCCAACGCCAGCCGCGCGGTTCCGCGCCGCCCATGCCCAGGACCGGGTCCCCCGCGACCTGCAGGAAATTCAAGATGGCCGGGCCCGCCTTGAGGCCTTCCTCGATCTGGCCGAGACCGAACGGCTTTCCATCGACGCGCCGGAACGCGAGGTCGGCGTCACCAATTTCTGCTTTACCTATCATGACCAAACCAATCGGTATCTCGCGCGCCGGATCGCCGATTTCACCCTCAGGGCCACCCCCGGACTCGCCTGGACGGCGCCGCATTGCCGCCGCCGCCCAAGGCCCGGCAGGCGCATTCGCGTCGCCGTCGTCTCAGTGTTCCTGGGATCGCACACCATCGGAAAACTGTTCGGCGAGGTGCTGGCCAAGCTACCGCGCGAGCGTTTCGAGGTGGTGGCCGCCGCGCATGCCAAGAGCGGCGATGCAGCCTGGGTCGCGCAAATGCGCAAGGCCGATGGTCAAGTCATCCTCTCCCATGATCTGGCCCAGGCCCGCCAACAACTCGCCAGCATCGAAGCCGATATTTTGCTCTACCTCGATATCGGCATGGATCCGTTCACCTACTATCTGTCCTTCGCCCGCCTGGCGCCGGTGCAGGCGGTTTGCGTCGGCCATCCCGACACCACGGGTGTGCCGAATATCGATTATTTCCTGACCACCAAGGGCGCCGAGCCGGCGGATTGGCCGGAGCATTATTCGGAACGCGCCATCCTGCTCGACGAATTCCCGTTCTATTACAAACGCCCCCCGGCGGTCGCCGGGACCTTAGAGCGGGCCGACCTTGGACTGCCTGAGGAGGCGACGCTCTATACCTGTCCGCAGACCCTGTTCAAGCTGCATCCCAACTATGACGACGTGTTCCTGGAGATCCTGCGCCGCGACCCCAAGGGCCGGTTGATGCTGATCGAGTCGGCTCAGCGCCCGGAGACCGAACGCGTGCGGGCACGTCTGGCTAAGGCGGGGCCGGACGTGATCGACCGGGTGCATTTTCAACGCCGGATGAACGGGCTGGAATATCTGAATTTCGTGCGCCAGTCGGATCTGTTGGTCGAAACTTTCGGGTTTGCCGGCGGTAACTCAACCTATGAAGCGCTGTCGACGGGAACCCCGATCCTCGCCTGGGCCGGCAAGCATATGCGCTCTCGGGTGACCTTGGACCTGCTCACCATGATCGGTCTCGGTGACTGCGCCGCCTCGGACCGGGAGAGCTTCATCTGCATGGCTCTGGAACTGGCCAACGACACCCCGGCGCGTAGCGAAATCCGCCGACGAGTACCAGAGGCTATGCCCGCCATCTTTGAGCGCCAAAGCGCCGTCGACGGGCTGGCGGTGTTCCTTGAGCGCGCGGTGGAGGCGGCCCAAGGCGGCGGCTGGCTCGAACCCGGGATGCTCTCACAGCGATAGTGATCAACAACCCGGCAATCCTCCCGATCATCACCGATACGATTTAACGACACCCCGGCCCCGGCCCCGATGCGATCTCGCCGCCGATCGTGCATAAATGACCGCAATCCTGGATCTGCTAGCTGGAGCGCATGGGCATGGAAATCGTCGGGCTTGGAATTCACTACGAGGAACTGCCGATCGGCCGTCAGTTCAAGACCGTCGGTCGCACCGTTACCGAGGCCGACATCACGAATTTCATCAATGCCACCGGGATGGTCGAGAACCTGTTCACCGACCTCGAATATCTGAAGACCAAAAGCGCTATCAAGGGTCGGGTCGCCCCCGGCGCCCTGGCCTATTGCTTCGCCGAGGGGCTGCTGGTGCAGTCGACGATGCAGCATACCGGTATGGCCTTTCTGAACATGGAGTTCGACGTGCACGGCCCGACCCTGGCCGGCGACACCGTCCATGTGGAGTGCGAGGTGATCGAGGCGCGCCTGACCCGTCAGCCGGGCCGTGGTCTGGTCCGCACCCGCAACCGGATCATCAACCAGAAGGGCGACTGCGTCATTACCTACACGCCGCTGCGCATGGTGAAATGCCTGGATGATACGCTCTGCCGGGAAGCGGCAGAGTAGCCGGCTTTGGCGCGCGCGATGATCGCTGACAGAACCCTTCGAGACGCCCGGATCCGTCGTCCTGGCGTACGGCAGGACCGACGCCTGAGTATATTCCATATGAAGGATAGCCGAACATTAACGGGCGACCGGTCCGGGTATTCCGCCATTCCTCACGCCGAATTTCTTCAGGCTTCGGCCCTGCCGTACGCCAGGGCGACGGTTTACTGGGATGGCGGTGGCGTCGGTGGATGGAGAAGTTGGTAGTGGACCCAATCCTCGACAACCAAGGCCTCGACAACCAAGGCCCGCTAACCGGCGTCCGGGTCATTGACCTGACGATCAACGTGTTAGGCCCGGTCGCCACCCAGTTGCTTGGCGACATGGGCGCCGAGGTGATCAAGGTCGAGACACCGGCTGGCGATCCGATGCGGCTGATCGGGCCCAGTAAGACCGGCATGCTCGGCCCGTTCTTCCAGACCGCCAACCGCAACAAGAAAAGCGTGGTGCTTGACCTGAAGCGACCGGAACCCAGCGCCGCGCTGAAGCGGCTGGTCGAGACGGCGGATGTCTTCGTGCACAATATGCGCACCGCCGCCGCCGAACGGCTTGGGATCGACTATGACAGCCTAAAGGCGGTCAATCCGAAGCTGATCTACGCCTCGGCGACCGGCTATCGCAAAGGTGGCACGAAGGACGGCCGGCCCGCTTATGACGATGTGATCCAGGGCGAAAGCGGCATGGTTGGACTGATCGAGCGGACCAATGGTGAGGCGCGGTTCGTACCGATGCCGATCTCCGATAAATTCTGCGGCCACGCATTGGCCTCGGCGATCGGCATGGCGCTGTTCCATCGGGAGCGCACCGGCCAGGGCCAGGAGGTGCACGTACCGATGCTGGAGACCATGCTGTCGTTCAATCTGACGACGCATCTGTGGCGCGGCACCCAGGGCGACAAGGCCGGCCTGGGTTACCCCCGGGCGCTGTCGCCGTACCGAATCCCCTATAAGACCCAAGACGGTATGGTCTGCGTCCTGGCCCATACCGACGACCAATGGCACCGGCTTTTGCGCGCCGTCGATCGCGCCGACCTGATCGATGACCCTCAGTTTACCTATCTCGCCCAACGCGCCGAGAACATCGCGACCTTGCAATCCCATTTGGCCGACGCGCTGGCGCTGTTATCAACCAAGGAGGCTTTTCGGCGCCTTGACGAGGCCGATCTGCCCAATGGGCCCGTCGCCGAACTCGAAGACATGATGGATGATCCCTATCTTGTCGAAACCGGTTTTTTTCCGACCATCGAGGACCCGCACGAAGGAACGCTGCATACGACGGCTATTCCGGTGGCGTTCTCCGAAACCCCGGGGACCTTGCGCAACATGGCCCCAGCGCTTGGGGCGAACACGGCGGAAATCCTCGCCGGCGCTGGTCTGTCGCAAACCGAAATCGCCAGCGTCGCGGGCGCCCCGGCCAAGGCCGGATAACAACCCATGGCCAAGCTCACTGATTATGCCAGTTACGCCGACGCCCAGAAGCACTTCTCGAAAGAAGCGCTGTGGGACCTGTTCAATGGCGACCGCGAGCATCTCAATATCGCCCATGAATGCCTGGACCGACATGATCGTGACCGGGTCGCGGTGCGGATCGCCCATGGCGACGGTAGCGGCGACGGGGGCAGCGACACCTATACATTCGCTGAGCTTTCCGACTGGTCGAGCCGCGTCGCCAACTGGCTGACCCGCCGCGGCGTCGCCAAGGGCGAGCGGGTGGCGATCATGCTGGAGCCGTCACTGGCCTTCTACGCGGCGCTGTTCGGCACCATGAAGGCCGGCGGCGTCGCGGTGCCGCTGTTCACCGCCTTTGGCCCGGACGGGCTGGCCTCACGCCTTGATGATTGCACGCCCAAGCTGTTGTTGCTGGCGCCGGAGAAGCTGGACCTCGCCGGCACCGGCGGTATTGAGACGGTGATCGCCGACGCGGCGTTCCTGGCTGAGGTCGAGACCGAGGCAAGCAGCTTTAGCCCCGACACCGCCTCGTCGGACATGGCGATGTATCAATACACCTCGGGCACCTCGCGGGAGCTTCCCGAGGCGGTGAAGCACCGCCACCGCGCCGTGGTCACGGTAATCATCGCCGCGCTCTATGCGACCGGGGTGCGGCCCGGTGACCGATATATGTGTCCATCCTCGCCGGCCTGGGGACACGGGTTGTGGCATGGCACCTTGGCGCCCTTGGCGCTGGGGGTGGAAATCGCCAGCTATGCCGGGAAATTCGACGCCGAGCGTCTGCTGGCGGCGATCGAGGAATTCGAGATCACCAATATCTCGGCGGCGGCGACCCATTACCGGATGATGCGAAACCATGGCGACGAGAAAACCCGCACCTTCAAACTCGAAAAGCTCTCGTTCACCGGCGAACCACTGGATACCGAGACCGCCCATTGGGCGCGCGAGACTTTCGGCCATGATGTGTGCAGCATCTATGGCTCGACCGAGGTCGGCGTAATCATCGCCAACTATCCCGGCGCAACGGATCTGCCGGTCAAGCTCGGCTCCCTTGGCAAACCATTGCCCGGCTGCGGCGTCGCCATCCTCGACGCAAAGGGTGAGCCCTGCCCGACCGGCACGATCGGCGAGATCATGCTGCGCCGGGGTGAGAACTGGTTCCGGGTCAAGGATCTCGGCAGCATCGACGAAGACGGTTATTATTTCCATCATGGCCGGGCCGATGACGTCATCATCTCGGCGGGGTGGACGATGAGCGCGGTCGAAATCGAGGATGTCCTGTTGAAACATAGCGATGTGGACGAGGTAGCGGCCATCGGCGTTCCCGACGCGGATAGGGGGCAGGTGGTCAAGGCCTTCATCATCTCCGGCCGGCGCGCCAGCGATGCCTTCACCACCGAATTGCAGACCTTCGCCCGCGACCGGTTGAGCCGACATGAATATCCACGCCTGATCGCCATCGTCGATGAATTGCCAAAGACCCCCGCCGGCAAGGTAAACCGCAAAGCGCTCCGAGACGCGGAACGCCAATCCAAGGAGTTAACGTGAGCACCGGAACCGAATCCTCGACTGATAATGGCGGCGACTTTCCCCGCATCACCGAAGCCGATCTGGACGATCTTCGCCAACGCATCGACGTCAAGGTCTCGCGGGATCCGGAACCCTGGTGCTATGAGGCGACGCGCGACAATATCCGCCATTACGCCCACGGCATCGGTGACGACAATCCGCTCTGGTGCGAGCCGGATTACGCCAACCAAACCCGCTTTGGCGGCCTGATCGCGCTGCCTTCCTTCCTGTTCGCCACCAGCCGGATCGCATCGGGCTATGTCGGCGGGTTGCCGGGAATCCACGCGATGTGGGCCGGCGCCGACTGGACCTGGCATCACCCGGTGCATCGCAATGACGAAATCTCCACCGAGTCCTATCTGAAAGATCTGATCGAGCATCAGACCCGGTTCTCCGGCCGGGCGGTTCAGCAGATCTATCATGTGGATTTTTTCAACCAGGACGGCGTCCGGGTGGCCGAATGCGATAGCTGGTGTTTTCGTACCGAGCGCGACGCCGCCCGCGAAACCGGCACCAAATACACCGAGGTCAAAGCCCGCGGCGAGAAACGCTATACGCCCGAGGAGCTGGAGGAAATCTTCCAGCATTACGCCAATGAGGAAATCCGCGGCGCCACACCGCGCTATTTCGAGGATACCGAGATCGGCGAGGCCCTACCGCGCATGGTCAAGGGCCCGATGACGGTCACCGGCTTCATCGCCTATGCCCAAGGCTGGGGCGGGTTGTATATCCGCGCCAACAAGCTGGCCTGGAAACAGGTAAGCCGCCATGCCGGTCTTGGCATTCCCAACCGCTTCAACATTCCCGATTGCCCCGAGCGGGTGCATTGGGAGCAGGAATTCGCCCACAAGGTCGGCGTGCCCGGCGCCTATGATTACGGGCCGGAACGCTGTTCCTGGCTG
>JAQBUJ010000063.1 GCA_027623845.1 Pseudomonadota bacterium | reverse complement strand
TCGACTCAGGTTGCGCGGGTTTTTCGACAATGCTGCGGGCCCGGCCTTCATCATCGAAGGCGACGACGCCATAGCGTTCGGGGTCGCGCACGTAATAGCCAAAGACCGTGGCCCCTTCGGTGCGTTGGGCGGCGTGTTGTAATAATTCGGTCAAGCCGTGGCCGTAAAATATATTATCGCCGAGGACCAGGGCGCAGGGATCAGCGCCGATGAAATCGCGGCCAATGATAAAGGCCTGGGCCAGGCCGTCCGGGGTTGGTTGCACGGCATAGGACAGGGAAATGCCCCATTGTGAGCCGTCGCCGAGCAAATTTCGAAACGCTGCCTGATCCTCCGGGGTGGTGATCAGCAGGATCTCTCGGATACCTGACAGCATGAGGATGCTGAGCGGATAGTAGATCATCGGTTTGTCGTAGATTGGCAGCAACTGCTTCGACACTGACAGGGTCAGTGGATAAAGCCGTGTACCCGACCCGCCTGCGAGGATGATGCCTTTCATCCAACCAACCCCAATTTCACTTTAATCCTCAGGATCTTGTAGCAGTTCGTCGAGGACTTCCGCCAGCCCTTCACGCCAATCGCGCCGGGGCGGCTTGAAAGCAGCGTCGATCTTCGCGCAATCCAGCACTGAATTGACCGGTCGTTTCGCCGGCGTCGGGTATTCGCTGGTGGCGATCGCCTCGATGGTCGGGCGCCGGCCAAGCCGCGCCTCGGCGGCATCGAAAATCGCTTCGGCGAACCCATGCCAGGTTGTCTGGCCTTTTGCCGTGTAGTGATAGGTGCCCCAGGCGGCCTGCTCCTGCCCGGCGATATCGCCGGCAATTGACAGGATTGCATCGGCAATATCACCGGCGAATGTCGGCGTGCCGGTCTGGTCGGCGACCACGCGCAGGCTTTCCCGTTCGCCGCCGACCCGCAGCATCGTGCGCACGAAATTGCCGCCATGGCCGGCATAAACCCACGAGGTTCGCAATATGATGTGCCGGCCCCAGGCTTCACGAACGGCGCGCTCGCCGGCTTCCTTGGACTGGCCATAGACGCCGAGCGGCGACACCGGGTCGGTTTCCCGATAACCGCCGGTCCTCTCGCCGTTGAAGACATAATCGGTGGAAATATGAATCAACGGCACGCCAAGCTGGGCGCACCCGACCGCGAGAAATCCCGGACCGTCCCGGTTGGCGGCAAAGGCCGCGTCGGGCTCGCTCTCGGCCTTGTCGACGGCGGTATGGGCGGCTGCGTTGACCACGACGTCCGGCTTGGCCTGCTTGAGCAGGGCGAGCACCGCGCCGGCTTGTGTGATGTCAAGATCGTCGCGGGTCAGGGCATGGACATTGGCTTGCCACGCCGGGCCACGTCGGGATAGCTCAGTGCCGACTTGACCGCTGCCGCCGGTCGCCAGGATCTTCACGTCCGGGTCAATCGCTGGAAGCCTTGGTCGAGCCAAGCCTTTGCCCGGCATAGCGACCGTCGAGGATCGGCTCCCACCAATCTTTATTCTCAAGATACCAGGTCACGGTCTTGCGTAACCCGGTCTCAAAGGTCTCGCGTGGTGACCAGCCCAGCTCACGCGTCAGCTTGGTTGCGTCGATGGCATAGCGAAAGTCGTGCCCCGGCCGGTCTTGAACGAAGGTGATCTGCTGATCATGAGATGCGCCATCGGCGCGCGGCGCCAATGCGTCGAGCAGCGCACAAACACGCGTCACCACATCGATGTTCGGCACTTCATCGTCGCCCCCGACATTATAGCTCTCACCACTACGCCCCTTAGACAGAATGGCCCAGAGCGCCCGGGCATGATCATCGACATAAAGCCAATCGCGGATGTTGTCGCCTTTGCCGTAGACCGGCAGCGGTTCTCCCTTAAGGCCCTTGATGATCATCAAGGGGATCAGCTTTTCCGGAAAATGATACGGACCGTAATTGTTCGAGCAATTGCTAAGCACGACCGGCAATCCATAGGTCTCGTGCCAAGCCCGAACCAGGTGATCCGAAGAGGCTTTGCTCGCCGAGTAGGGAGAGCGTGGGTCGTAGCGGGTTTCCTCGGTGAACGCGCCCTCGGCGCCAAGCGAGCCAAAAACCTCGTCGGTCGAGATGTGATGAAAACGGAATTGGGATCGGCTCTCTTGCGGCATTTCCATCCAATATCCGCGCGCCGCCTCCAGCAGCGTGTAGGTGCCGACGATATTGGTTTCAATGAAGTCACCCGGTCCATCGATCGACCGGTCGACATGGCTTTCGGCGGCCAGATGCATGATCGCGTCGGGTTGATGGTGTTGCAGCACCGCGGCAATGGCCGCCCGATCGCAGATATCCACTTGTTCGAACGCATAAAGCGGCGAATGGTCGACTGGCGCCAGCGACGAGGGATTGGCGGCATAGGTCAGTTTGTCGACATTGACCACGGCGCAGCCAATTTCCCCGACCAGCAGCCGGATCACCGCTGAGCCGATGAACCCGGCGCCACCAGTGACCAGAACCTTGCTGGGGGGTGTCATGCCGCTGTCAACCGGCGTCATGGGAAAAATACACCGGCGAGGCGGCCAAGGTCGGATAGTCCGTGTCCTTGCCAGAAAGCGTCGGCTGGTTACCGCCGAGCTGCCAGTCTATGGCCAAATCAGGATCGTTCCAGGCAATGCCGCGTTCCTGTTCCGGCGCGTAGGGGGCGGTGACCTTGTACTGGACCTCGGTGTCCGGCTCGATGGTGCAAAACCCATGCGCGAACCCGGCCGGAACCAGGATCTGATTCCAGGCCTCGGCGCTGATCACCCGACTGATCCATTGACCAAAAGTCGGTGAGCCATGGCGGATGTCGACCGCAACATCGAGGATAGCGCCTCGGGTGACCCGTACTAGCTTATCCTGCGCCACCGGCGGCAATTGAAAATGCAGGCCGCGCAAGGTTCCCGGCGTGGCTGAATAGGAGTGGTTGTCCTGGCAGAAATCCAGGTCCAGCCCGTTCGCGGCAAAGCCAGATTTGCTGTAGGTCTCGGAAAAAAAACCGCGATGATCGCCAAATTTAGGGGGCGAGATGAGCTTGACCGCTGGAATTTCCGTTGGCTCGATGTTCACCGGGCATCCATTTCGCTGTTTCGGTAAAGTCGCCGGGCTATTATCATTTTCGACGCCTCCTCGCAAGGCTACCACGGCGCACACAAGGAAGCGACGCTGTAGGCCCGTTTGGCTGGCGCTTTGGCGTGATTTAGGTTCGACAATTCAATCGGTTATGATATGATCTTATTACGCTCAAGCAGGTTTTGCAGGCGCAACCTGTGTGGGATTGCGATGCTCGCTTGCTCCGGGTCTGCACACGGCAAGGACATGGGCGGCTGAGCCGTAAGATGATTTGAAGGGTGATTAGGCCAAGGCTGGATGAACGCGTACACCGAACCATCGCCAGAATCTGATGAGCGAAGCGTCATTCCGTATCCACGGAAGTCGGGGGTGGTCACGCGTATCTCGCCATTGCTGCCGGAATCGCGCAGCGACGCCAAATCGTGCAGCGTGGTCATTGTTTCCTACAAAACCGGTGCGGTTCTCGTCGATTGCCTGAGATCGGTCCTTGCGCAGTCCGATGTTCATCAACTGATCCTGGTGGATAACGGCAACGCGCGGGCGATGGTCCGTGAAATCAATGCATTGGCTGATGAGGACGGGCGTCTCGAGATCATCACCGGCCATGGCAATGTCGGTTTTTCGCGCGGGTGTAATATCGGCGCCCGACGGGCTCGCGGACGTTTCCTGCTGCTGTTGAACCCCGATTCAATTCTTGGGGATGGCATTCTCGCAGACGCGCTCGACGTCTTTGACGAACGTCCCGGTGCGTCCCTGATCACGGTTCGTCTGGAGAACCCGGACGGAAGCGAGCAGCGCGGTGGTCGCCGGAACCTGATCACGCCCTGGACGTGTCTGGTGGAGCAGTTTCGTCTTGACCGTCTGGCCCCTAACCACCCTCATTTCAAACGGCTCAATCTGAACGAGACCGAACCGTTTACCGAGATCACCAAGGTTCAGTGCATTTCCGGCGCTTTTATGCTGATGCCAAAATCAACCTTCGACGACTTGGAGGGCATGGACGAAGATTATTTTCTCCATGTCGAGGATGTTGATTTCTGCATGCGCATCGAAAAGCACAAGGGTGAAATCCTGTTCGTGCCGCATATCTCGGTCATGCATCAGCAAGGCACGAGCCGTGTCTATTCCGGTTTCGTGGAGTGGCACAAGTCGAACAGTTTCGCGAAATATTTCTTTAAGCATTTCCAGCCGCAAGATCCGAAGCCGCTGTTGAACATTTTTGCCGCGGCGATCTACACGCGTTTCGCGTTGCGTCTGCTGCCGATGACCCTGCGCTGGATGTTCGATCTGGTGTTCCCGCCTAAGACGCTGCGGGCTCGTGCCGCCGTGCGAATAGCGCCGGAGCAAATAGCGTCCGGGCAAAAAGAGCTTGGGCAAAAAGAGGCCGGCGCCAAAACGCCATCGGCTTAGCCGCGCCCGGTAGCAAAGCCGCAATCAAAAATCGCTGTAAATCGTATTCGCTCGATTTAAGAAAACCCGTTGTCAGGATTTCCTGGGGCCGCCCCGCCCGCGCAGTCCGGCTGTGATGCCGCCCAGGATGGCGCAAAATTTCGCCTTTTTATCACGTTCCCAGATCAGCAATTGCAGCAGATCCTTACCGATGGACAGGATCTCGAATTGAAGAAACTCCGGGAATCGAAACCCGTGCGCGAAAAGCACCCGAAGGCGGTTGCGATAGATCGTGTAACGCCGCCTTGCATTGTGCTCACGGTACGACTTGGTGCGGCCGAGGAATTGACCTTCAATGCGTTCGCCAAGGCGATGCTGGAGCTTGGCCGCTTCAACCACGATGATTCGATATCCGGCCCGGCGAATCCGGAACGAGAAATCGTAATCGATATAATCGATGAAAAAATCCTCGGCCATCGGGCCTATCTCGCGGATTCGTTCAGCCGGGATCAAACAACCGGAGGCCATGGCAAACGCGGTCCGATCTTCGGTTTCTCCTGGTTTGTCCAAGGAACGCCTAGCGAGGAACCCCCAGCCGCGCCGTATATAAACTTTCGCCGCTGGCCGATCGCCTTCATCACAATGCACGGGGACCAGAAAACCAATGCGCTCCGGGAGCGTATAACTCCGTGCCACACCAAGCATTTGAGAAACCATGTTCTCATCCGGTACGCCGTCCTGATCCATCAGCAGGACCCAGTCGTAACCCGCATCCAGGGCAGCGGCGATACCCTGGTTCTGAGCCGTCGCAAGTCCGTGGTTATGCGGGTTCAGGATCAGCGAAATCGTACTGTCGGACTGCTGCTCGTATTGTTGAAGGCGGGTGGTGGTGCCTATTTCAGCGCTATTGTCGACCACCCAGAGGGCGTCTACTTGAGCCCGTAAGGAAGCGATCAATAGAGCCAACCGCTCGTCGGGATGATAGGTCACCACGACTGCCGCCACTCGATCGGATTCAGGGTTTGGCATCATCGACCCCATTGATGGTCTGGACCGGCGGCTCCGTTACGTCGCATGCCAGCGGTCTGGCGTCGCGGGCGCGAAGGATCAGCTTGCCCAAGGACCAGGTCATAAAACGGGCCGCGTCCAACGTCCCGACCTTTCGTGTGGCCTGAATGTCCCGCCGCTCGCGCAGAACCCGGGGCAGATCACCAAGAGCATCGATAATCGCCCGAGACCGCGGCGAAAAATCCCCAATGATCGGCGACAGGAGCAATCGAAGCAGCAAACTCGCTACCAACGTCGGGAGCATGGCGAAAAGCAGAGGGTCTGGCATCCCGCGCAGGAAAGTCCAGATCCGGTTGCGGGTCACGTGATAGCGAATGAAAGCCGATCCGGCGCCGGCGCTTACGGACCCGACATGGCGGACCCGGGCCTGGGCGAGTTGCAGGCATCTCTCGCCGGCAAGCCGCAACCGAAAGGCCAAGTCGACATCTTCGTAATAGCAGAAAAAGCTTTCGGCAAAGCCGCCTACCCGCTCGAACGTGTCGCGACGATAGATTGCGGCGGCGGCGCAGGGACCGAATACCTCGGCGTCCGTATCGACGGTTTCCGCCGGTCCGCCCTCGCCGCCACGCCAGGCGAGCCCCAGGGGGTGGTAGTGATCGCCGGCGCCGTCCAGCAGGGTAGGGTCGCTTGCCCGGAGCTGCGTCGAGCCGAACATTGTAAAGCCCGGATAGCGCCGGACCGCGTCGTCGACCTTGGTCAGCCAATCGGGGGCGGCGATCGCATCGGGATTAAGCAGGGCCAGCCATTTCCCCTTGGCCTCCCGCGCCGCGAGATTATTACCGGCGGCAAACCCGAGGTTCTGTCCAGGACTCAGCAGCCGAACACGGGGATCCAACGGACCCAGGGCCTCTACCGCGCCATCGCTTGAGGCATTGTCGACCAGCAGGATTTCGAAATCTTCGAAAGTCTGGGCAGTCAGGGCGCGCATGCACTCCGTCAGGAAGTGACCGGAATTATAGGCCACCACAATGACGGAAAACTCAGGATCTCGTGAAGCCATATCGCCTGCATCGGTGGGAATCGGGGCAGCATATCACGGCAACCTTGGATAACCGTGCGCGTTTTGGGTTAAGGCGCGATCGTTCTCTCGTCCCCTTAAGGAGAGGCGAGGTCACAACACATGCCGAGCCCTTTCAAGGCTCAACATTTATTGCCCCGACTCTGCGCTGCGATATCCATTTGGCTTCCGCGCGGGTCGAAATTATTCTGCGGCCCGGGACTATACGCCCGTGGCGTCTGCTCCACCGACGGATCCGGCGTTGTTGAGGCCGATGCGACGAGTAGTTGAAGCAGACTTGCGGGACGCGCAGCGCCTTGGGTCGTCGTTCAGGTCAGTAAATTTTTGATATAGGTCGGTAACGCGAACCCGGCGACATGGACTTCCGGGGTGTAATAGCGCGTCTCGAAGTTCGCCGTCTGAAACCTCTCGGCAATCGTTTGCGTCAAGGTCGCGCGATGGGCTATTTCATCCGTTGCCCAGCCGAATGCCATCTGTCCGCCCTGATAGGTCGGCACGGTGGCGAGGAAAAACCCAACATCGGCGAAATGCGGCGTCAGGCGCCGATAGCTATTGATGACTTCTTGGCCCTGCACAAAGGGCACCCCATTTTGGGTAACCAGAATGCCGCTCGGCGTCAGGCAGCGTTTGCATCCCCGATAAAACCGCTCGCCGAACAAAACCTCTCCCGGCCCAAGCGGGTCGGTGGAATCGATGATGATGACGTCCCAACGATCATTGGTTACCTCGACGAAGGCGGCGCCATCGGCGATCACCAAATCGAGCCTCGGGTCATCGAACGCGCCGGCGCTGATCGACGGGAGATGGTTCCGGCAAAGCTCGATCACGGATGGATCAATTTCCACCATGGTGACGGTGCGGACGCCGGGATGCTTTAACACCTCTCGGGCCATGCCGCCGTCGCCGCCGCCGATGATCAGCACCCGCGACGCCGCGCCATGGGCCAGGATGGGCACATGGCTCAGCATCTCGTGATAAATGAACTCATCGCCTTCGGTTGTCTGCACCACGCCGTCGAGCGCCAGCACCCGACCGAATATGCGATTCTCAAAGATCACCAGATCCTGTAACTCGGTTTTCTCTCGGAACAGAATGCGGTCCATCGAGAGCCCTTGGGTCAGGCCCGGATGCAACGCCTCCTCGAACCATTCGATCACGCGATCACGCCGCGTTTATGATCGCCGACCTGAACCGAATCAGGGGCGAACGCGGCTTTCAGCACCGGAATGGTTCGGTGTGGCAGGGCATCGCCGCACATGAACACATCCAGCGCCGCATAATCCCGCTCCGGCCAAGTATGGATGCTGATATGCGACTCCGCCAGCACCGCGACACCGGATACGCCGCCGTTGGGCGTGAAGTGGTGTAGGTGAATGTGCAGCAGGGTCGCACCGGCTTCCCGGACGGCTTCCCGCAGGGTGTCTTCGATATGGTTGATATCGTCGAGCCTGGAGGCCCCCCAAAGATCGATGATCAAATGGGTTCCGGCAAACAGCATCCCGTCGCGTTCGACGAAATGATCTTCTTGATCGTAATCCGCCGACCGCGCCGGCAGGGGAACGATCTTGGAGTCCTCGTAGGTGTTTTCGTTTTCGGCGGTAGCCGCCTCGGCGTGTTCGGAATTGGTTCTGCTCGGCTGAGTGTCCGAGACTATCCCCAAATCAGTGAAAGCGACGGATTTGCTCATCACTCCCTCCCAACCAGTAGATGTCCCAGCACCCCGTCGCATCCCGCTTGCCGTAACGTACCGTTGGGCGGAATGGTCTGGCGTGACTTATGGTGTCGAGGATCGAGGCGCGCCAGCCCGGAGGATGTTATTCCGCCGCCGATCCCAGTGAATTTCGGTGTTTTCACCTCCCGAAAGAACGATACGGCCGGATGCACGAAACCCGGTAACGGGCTCACGATCCGGCCGATGCGTTGGGCCGGCACTATCGTTGCGGTATTGTTGATCGTCAAGCGGGAATCTTGTCGAAAAGACCGCTAATCGTTTCACCCGTCCGACGGTCGTCGGAATGTGACGGCGGTTTGGTAAAGTCAGCTGTCCGAAGCGGCGTCGAGCCGGCGTTTCTGCCTTCTGGTCACGGGCCTTTGATCCACACCCGCCTCGCGCTGGCGATCCCGTAAGGCGACCAGTACAGTGCGCTTTTCCTCGTCCGCATAGCGTGACCAGTGCGCAACTTCCCGCAAGGTGCGCCAGCAGCCCAGGCAGTACTTAGTCTTGGCATTAATCTGGCAAACCCCGACGCAGGGCGAAGTCAGTGGGAAGTCCGTGTCCATGGCCGATCTCCAGCGTCGCCGACACCGCTATATCCACGAGGAGAGCCGTCGCGCGCAAGAAAAAACGGCGCGGTGATATTCACCTGCGCCGTCAATTCCATCGTCGTGCGCCAGATTTACGCTGGCGGATGACACTTAAGCTGCTTCGATGACTTCGCCTTCGTATTTGGCGACCAACTCACCAAATATCTCCATCGCTTGATGGATTACCGCACCGGAACCGGAGACGAGATTTCCAGAAAGAACGACTCCCTCATCCTGCCAATCGGCGCCGGCTTCGATCAACGCGTCTTTTATTTCCGCTGATCCGGACACGGAACGCCCGGAAGCATCCTCAGACGCAACCATTAGCTTGGCGCCATCACCGATCAGCGCCGTGGGCATGTCGGCCCGCAGGAACGCCTTCAGGATGCGCTTGGCATGGGGATCCTCGGACATTTTCTCGATACTGCGAATGCCGCCGGGAACGATCAGTCCGTCATAATCAACCGCCAGGGTGTCGGCGAGGTCGGCATCGACCGGGAAAAAATGACCCCAACCGCCGTCATACCAACCGTTAACCAAACCATTAGCTCGGGAAACCACGGTGACCTTCGCGCCGGCCTCGATAAGGCGTTTCTGCGGCGCAGTAAATTCGATCTCATCAAAACCGTTCGCAACCATCAAAGCGATCGTTCTTCCGTTCAGCGGCTTGTCATTCATGCTTTTCTCCAGTCCAAATATTTCTTCAGCGGCACCCAATTCGCTCGGTCACGTGTCGATAGCGCCCCACCCAGTCGTGAAGAGATCGCTCCGTTACGCCGTGCTGGGACCAGCTCCAAAGGATCTGGTTCGGCGTCAAATCGCCCGGCAGTGCCGTTGACGATTCATGCGAGGCGATTTCAGGGAGTCCGGCCAGCCGGTGCGGCAAATTCTTTGAGCACGGAAAACGAAATTGGTCAGCGACAATGACCTAACCCTTGTCGACGCAAATTTCAAGCCCTAAGGGCGCATAATCGTGATCTCGTCCGCACGACCTGCCGTCCTGGCGCCGGATCGGTCCTGGGAGGCGCATGCATGACGTGAAGGTGGTTTGGAGCGGGTGAGGGGAATCGAACCCCCGTATTCAGCTTGGGAAGCTGATGTTCTGCCATTGAACTACACCCGCGTTGGCTGGCCGGAGACTAACGGCATCAGCGCTTCTGGGCAAGGCGATCGATGCAAGGATTTGCTATTGCGCCATCGTCGATTGGTCTGGCCATCGGTGCTATGGAAAGACGGCGTTTAGAGATATACCAGGGTCACTCCAGAACCCGAAATCCCTGGTGTGAGATGACGCGAAAATTATCGGTGACGGTATCGCGCCACGCGCGCCACTTTTCAG
>JAQBUJ010000062.1 GCA_027623845.1 Pseudomonadota bacterium | reverse complement strand
CGGTGCCGAAGATGGCGGCATGGCGCAGCTTGCCGTCGTTGCCGTCGGTCCAGGCCAGTTCAACCTTGCCCTCATGGCAGCCGTCGAGATCGCCGGCGAACAGATGCTCCAGGTGGCGAAGCATCTGGTCGGCATGGGGTTCGATCATCGGTCGCACGTTGCTGGGTCCGTCCATCACTCAATCCTCGAAGGCGCTCTCCAAGGGCCCCGCCTCGAGGAGACAGGGCCAATGGACAGCGTCCTCAGAACTCCGCGGTCATCATTGGATCGGCGGCGGGTTGGTTCGGCGGCACGTGTTGCGGCGCGGGCGGCGGTACGTGGATCGCCGTGGTCTTCGCCGGAGCGGTTCCGCCGCCCTGCCAGACATCGTTCGGATCAACCGGGCTCGCGTCCGGAAGGTCCGCAGGACGATCGACCCACTTCAGCAGTTCCAGCTTCGGGCGATAGTTGGTGCCGTATTTGTCCTTCATCGCCTCGGACCCGGTGCAGGCGATAACCGGCACTTGACCCGGGTGGCTGCCACGCTGGTCCTCGAAGATCTGATAGACCTCGCGCACCGCGTTGCCCATGTGGATCGAAGCACTGGACAACTCGACCAGACCACCGAAGAAGTTCTCGCTGAACACGGCCAGGACGAATCCGCGCTTGAAGCCTTCGCCGGGACCCGGCGCCGCGCGATCAAGCGAAGGATCAATCGCCCGTTCTGGCGCTTCACCCTCGCGGAACCGCAGCCAGCCGGTGGCGATATTGGCGAGATCGGCGAGGAAGGTCGGCCGGGCGATTTCCTCGTCGCCGTCGTCACCCCTGACGAACCATTTGTCCGCCTTGGCGTTGTATTTAGCGAAAGGCATGATGCTCCCGCTTACTCCGATATTAAGTGGCATGTTCCGTGCTCCCTTGACGGTGGTGGTTGATCAGAATCCGAAGACCGCCGCGCCGTTGGCGCGGGTGGTCGCGTTGTTCCAATAGAAAGTGTCGTAGTTGGGGACCAGCAGACCGGCGAGTTCATCGGCGTCGCTGGACAAATCCAGGAACCGGCCGAGACGCAGGGCAATCTCGGTGAGTGCCGCCAGGTGTCGCGTCACGTCCTCGGCCGACATCTCGTAGACAGCGGCGGCCCGGCCGTCCTTCTTGGTCGGGGTTGGCTTCACATAGGCAAAGCGCATGGCGTAATTGCCATGGGCTCGGGCATAGACCGCACCCTGGCGGCCATGGGTCTCGGAGACCGATGACGGCAGACGTTCCGAGGTCTTCAGATCGACGACCATGCCGTGCTGGTCATAGCGCCAGTCGATGAACCCGATGACCGGGACCGGTACACCCTCCAGGGAGACCGATATCTTCTCCTGGTATCCCGTGGGCACGCCATAGGGGCGCAGAGCAACAAGACCCTGTTCCACGTAGCCGGCGATCTTGTCGCGCTCGGACTCGCGGCGCGGATCCTGGCTCAAGGCCATCTCGCGATCGAACTCCCGCCGGGCAGCCACCGTGCAGTAGGCGACAGACAGGTTCGGATCCAGAAGACCCAGGTGGATCCCATGCTCCGCCGATCGACCGCGCGAGGCGTTGGCGCTGATCGGCGAGCGGCGGTCCAACAGACGCTCCATCACCCAGAGCGCCGGTTCGGCCGCCCACAGGTTCAATGACGACGGGGACAGGTGATCGATGCCGTGACGTTCAAAAGAGTTGCTGGGCATTAGGCGGCCTCCTCGGATAGCAGGATCGCGGCTGTCGGCGCCGCGCCCTCGGGTTGGGGTCGGGCGATCGCGAGATAGCTGAAGCTCTCGGTCTCGATGCGCCGTTGGACCAGGTGCACGAAGCCGGCTTCGGAAAGCGCGTAGGCGCGCTGGGCGATCTGGTTCAACGCTGGTGTCTCGACAGGGGCGCCGAACCGGTCGATGCCGCTGCGATCGATGCACAGGAAACCTCGGTGATACTCGATCGCCTCGCCGGGCTCGGCCTGGCTGACCCAGGCACAGAGATCTTCTTCCGAGGTGATCATTGCCGGCGCATCCGGCATGAGGGCGATGACAATCATGGCGTCACCTCCGCCGTGCTCGCCTTGCGCCGTCCCGCCTCATAGGCCTCGATGTCCTCCTGGCGATAGACCACCCGGCCGCCGATCTTGATGAACGGTGGGCCCTCGCCCAACCACCGCCACCGCTCCAAAGTGCGGGGACTGAGATTCCACCGAGTGGCCAGGTTGGTCTGTCTCAGGTGTTTGATGGCAACCGTCTCAACGCTCATCACCGCAACTCCCTTCATCGCTGTTCTCAACGCTCTCAGCGCCGACTGTCAGAAACTCGTGCCGACGCACGAAGGCCAGGATCCGATCCGCCGTCGCCAAGGTCGGCGAGCGACCACGCCGAAGGTTCAGCACCAGCGAGGGATCACCGGCCGCCTGGCGACCGAACTCGGTGGCCTTGAAACCGGAGCGTTCGAGAAAGGTCTCGATCTCCGCGTGGAACTGTTCGGTGAGCGTTTTCATGTTAGGTATATGAAAAGCGCGATTTGTGGATTGCGTCAAATGGAAAAGAAAGGTAATTTCCTACTTCCTATAACACGGGAGTTTGCCATGGATCTCGACCCTGTACGGCTCAAGGTGCTGAAGCTGCTGGATGTGCGCAGGACTGATATGAAGAACGCCTCGTTGGCGCTCGGCCGCAATCCGGCCTATCTGCACCAGTTCATCTTCCGGGGCACGCCGAGGGTGCTGGGTGAAGACGACCGGGCGGCGCTGGCGGACTTCCTTGAATGCGACGAGGACGAACTGCGCCACCTGGTTCGCCCCCAGAGCAAGCCACGGCAAAAGCCGCAACCGAAGCCCCGGTCTATGCCGGCTGGCGGATCACCCGACGGCTATATTGGTATTCCCGAGATTGACGTGCGGGCGGCCGCCGGCGCCGGCGCCTTGCATGATGGGCTCGAGGAGACCAAGGATGTCTGGTACTTCTCCGATCCGGTGATCCGTCATGAGTTCCGGGCCCGGCCGGGCGATCTGCGGATCATCACCATCGATGGCGATTCCATGGAACCGATGCTGGGCAGTGGTGACCGGATCATGATCGACACCAGCAAGCGGGTACCGGTACCACCAGGGGTGTTCGTGATCTGGGATGGGATGGGCCTGGTCGCCAAGCGGGTCGAGCATGCTCCGAACTCGGATCCGCCGGTGGTCATCATTAAGTCGGTCAATCCGGACTATGAGACCTACGAGCGCGATGCCGAGGAGGTGCGCGTGATCGGGCGGGTGATCTGGGCGGCGAAGCGATTCTAGCGTGCTGGCAGAACGTATCTATCATGCACCCGGAGAGCGTTGATAAGATCAAACTCGTTTTAAACGCCCGGCGAAGCGTTAGCTGAACTTCGAACGGCGGGCCAGACGAACGGGATCGCGGGAAGCACTGTATGACGAGCGAAACAGAGCTACGGGACAAGCTTCGCAAGATCGAGGCGCTCTTCGCCGGCGCGGCCACTATGGGCGAAAAAGACGCGGCCGGCGCGGCCGCCGATCGCATCCGGCTACGTCTGAAACAGACGGAGGAGAGCGAGAAAGCTGTCGAAATGAGGTTCAGCCTACCCGACCCATGGTCACAGAAATTATTCCTTGCTCTTTGCCGCCGATACGGGCTGAAGCCCTACAGATATCGCCGAATGCGCCGTCAGACCGTCTTGGTAAAAGCGCCGGCCTCCTTTATTAATAATGTCCTGTGGTCCGAGTTCGAGCAGCTCGACGCCGCCCTTGCGACCTACCTCGCGGAAGTCACCGAGCGGGTAATCCGCGAAGAAGTGCACGGTGAAACCGGCGACGCGGACATCGTCGCCGAACAGGCACGGATAGGACATTGAACGACAGCGGCCACGCAAACACCGAGGTGCTCGCCGGGCTTGTCGAGCGTGTGGCCTTCCATAATGCCGATAACGGATTTTGCGTCCTGCGGATCAAGGCACGTGGCCATCGTGATCTGGTGTACGTCGTCGTAACATTTGAGACTGGTGGGGCTGTTCTTCAGCGGAGGATTTGGCCCCTCTGGTTGGTTGATACTAGGCGGCGATTTTGCGGTGTTGCAAGCGCCGGTGTTCGAGGGTTTGTCGTTTGATGCGCCGACGTTCCTCGAGGATTGCCCGGCCCCTGCCGAAGTAGACATCCGCCGGGGTCAGGTTCTCCAAGCTCTCGTGATAGCGATGATGATTATAGTGCTCGATGAAGTGGCCGATCTGGGCTTCGAGATCGCCGGGTAGATATTAATTCTCCAACAAGATCCGGTTCTTTAGGGTTTGATGCCACCTCTCGATCTTGCCCTGGGTCTGGGGATGATAGGGCGCGCCTCGAACGTGGGTCATGTTCTTGGCATCGAGCCAATCCGCGAGGTCGCCCGATATGTAGCTCGACCCATTATCCGACAACAGACGTGGTCGGTGCCGGACATGAGCTTGATCACAGCCAGACGCCGTCAGCGCCATTTCCAGGGTGTTGGTGACGTCTTCGGCCTTCATCGTCGTGCAAAGCTTCCAGGCGATTACGTATCGCGAGAAGTCATCCAGGATCGTGGACAGATAGTGCCAGCCCCAGCCGATGATTTTGAGGTAGGTGAAGTCGGTCTGCCACATCTCGTTTGGCGCGCTCGTCTTATCGGTGAACTCATTGGTGGCCTTGATCACGATGAAGGCCGGGCTGGTGATCAGATCATGCGCTTTGAGGAGCCGGTAAACCGTGGCTTCGGACACGAAGTAGCCCTGGGTGTCGGTGAACCGCACCGCCAGCTCACGAGGTGATAGCTCGGTCTGTTCCAGAGCCAGGTCGATGATCCGGTTTCGGATCTCCTTGGGGATACGGTTCCAGACGCGGCTCAGCTGGGAGGATCGATCTGCCAGCGCTTCGGGGCCACCGGTCCGATACTGATCATACCAGCGATAGAAGGTGGCGCGCGGCACCCCGAGCCGTTCCAGCGTCTTGCGCGCCGACAACGCCGACAGCTCAACGAGCCCGATGATCTCGATCTTCTCGGATGCGGGATATCTCATGCCTCGTCTCCCCCATCCCCTATCATGATTTTTTGAGGAGGTGTAATTCAAGGGTTTGCTCGGCGACGACCTCTTTCAGGGCAACGGCGTCACGGCGCAGGTTCTTGACCTCGTCCGTGGTCGCGGCCCGGGACGTGTCACCCGCCAGCCGGCGCTTGCCGGCCTCCAGGAACTCCTTCGACCAGACGTAATACAGTGATTGCGCGATACCCTCGCGCCGGCACAGCTCGGCGATACTGTCCTCGCCGCGCAACCCATCCAATACGATCCGGATTTTGTCCTCGGCGGAATACTGCTTCCGAGTGGCTCGGCGAATATCCTTAACAACCCGCTCGGCGGGGGCCTTATGGCTTGACGGTTTTGCTCTCATCTTCGTTCCCTACGGTCACTGCGATGAGACCAAAACCCTCCCTTGGGCAAAACCCCTATTCTGTCTCAAAGGCGCTGACGCCGGACAACTGGCACCGATGAAATCATGTGTCCTCGTTAAGGATTCAAGGGGAGTTCCCAGCTAAGCCAATTAACCGTAGCCACAAATGACCAACCGACGCGAAAGGACGCGACTTCCCAGCAATTTACGGCTCGGCAAAAAAACGCTCGGCGATTTTGATTTTTAAGAAGTGGGACCGACTCTACATCGAGATGGTTCAAACTCAGTACGGCGCCAGGGTTCCTTTCGATATGAAATACCCCACGTCCGCGAGTTCAGTGCTGGTGTTGCCCGAGCCAAAGATTCCAGTTGCCCAGACTGGATCGAACATGCCACCAACTTCGTATGGACTGTTTGTCGTGACGAGAACCAACTGGTTTGGCGGAGGTGGCGGCACGTGCATGCAAGCGCCGACATAGGGCACCAACAGGAGCGAGGTTACTCCGACGCCGCCATAGTTCAGCGGCACCACGAAGCCTGGCAAGCGAACGATCTTGCCGTCAAATTTGGTCGTTATATTGTCGATTGTGCTCGAAAAACCTGTGTCCGAGGTTTGGTCACGACCCATTGACCCGAGGGAGAACCCGGACGGTGGGTTCATGATCTCCGCCTCGGGAATGAGATCGGGCCAATCCAATTCTATTGGCGTTTGGCTCGCCGACGATCGGCCTATCGGAAGACCCGCGAACGCGAGAACGGCAACCGCGCCTGCTATCAATCGCCTACGTTCCATCGAACTCCCCACCGGATCCTCCGCATCAGTTTTTGATGGTCATCCCGTCACCCACGGAGATGCCATAGGCGCGCAGGGCCGGCGCGATGCTAACCAGTCCGCCGGCGACCACCACTCCGAACAAGAAATAGAATTCCCGTATCGTTGGCGCATCGATTGGAAGATACAATCCAAACGCCATGTCCACGTAAGGACGCGCCAACCACAGTCCCGTGTAAAGAAGGACCAGTCCGAGCGCGGCGCCGAGCACGGCCAATATGGCGGCTTCCAACATAAGCATCCAAAGGATCGTTGATGGTCCCGCGCCCACCGCGCGCAAGATCGCCATTTCACGCCTGCGCTCATTTAGGCCCGAAAATATCATGGCGGCCATGCCCAATAGCGATGTGGCCACCACCATCGCCGAAACTCCTATCAACGCGATCTCGGCGACGCCAACGATTTCCCAAAGCTCCTGCAACGCGACGCCAGGCAGGATGGCTAGCAAGGGTTCTTCGTCGTAATCGTTTATCGCACGCTGAAGACTAAAGATTTTTAGCCGCGATTTGACCCCGATCATCGCCGCCGTAATCGCCTTGGGCTTCAATTCCATTCGTCGAACCCGCTCGACGGAAACGGTCCAGCCAGGAACCTTGGAGCCACGACGCCAGTCCACGTGTATCGCTTCGATACCCTTCAGACTGATTAGAACTGTCCGATCTACTGGTGTGCCGGTTTTCTCCAGGATGCCGGATACTTGAAATGGCTTGTCGTTATGTTTGGTAAAGGATGCGAGACCATGCGCGATCACGATCGGATCGCCCACTTTGGAGCCTAGTTGTGCAGCCACGTCCGCTCCGAGGACGGCATCGAATAGGTCTGCGAAGCGGTCTCCGTTTTCAAATGAAAGCCCGCGTCCATCCCGGTATTTGTACCGGTCGAAATACTCTCCGGTGGTTCCCATGACTCGAAAGCCACGATGGCTGTCTCCCAGGGACATAGGAACGATCCACTCGACTTCCCGCCGTTCGGCGATGTCCTGATAGCTTTGCCAACTGACGTTGTTCGTCGCGTTGCCAACCCGGAACACCGAATACAATAGAAGTTGAACGCCACCGGACCGCGCGCCCATGATCAGGTCGGTGTTCGAAATCGTGTTGGCGAAGCTCGCCCTGGCTCCCGTGCGGACTTTCTCCACGCCCAGGAACAATCCAACCGAAAGCGCGATCGAAAATACGATCAAGGTAACCGTCACACGGCGGCTATTGAGCGAGCGAAGCGCGATTTTTAAAAGTATCATGCCGCCCCCTCTGTCTGGGCGCGCACGATGGTTCCAAGGTCTATCACTCGGTCGAAATTTACCCCCAGGCGCTCGTCGTGGCTTACCATCACAAGGGTACTCTTCGCTTCCGAGGTCTGATGAAAGAGTAGATCCAGAAACGATGCTTGTGCGCTTGCGTCCAAGGCGGATGTCGGCTCATCGGCGACGATCAATGGTGGTTGCCCAATCATGGCGCGGGCCACGGCCACACGTTGTTGCTGTCCAACACTGAGTTCCGATGCCAACGACCCGGCGACCAACTGGTCAGCCAATCCTAGAACCCGAGCGAGGCGAAGTGCCTCTTCGCGTGGCGCGTCTATTCTCGCGCGTCGTTGTGGGGAGAAGCGTAGCGGCAGCAAGATGTTCTCGAGCGGCGTCGCATAGGGGAGAAGATTAAACTGCTGAAAAATCACGCCAATGTTGTCAGCCCGAAAGCGATCCCGGCGCCGGCGCGAAAGTCGGGAGAGATCGGTTCCATGAACGGTCACATCACCGATCGATGGCGTGGCGACACCACATATCAAACTCAGTAGCGTGGATTTCCCCGAGCCACTTTCACCCAATAGGAGTACTTTTTCCTCCGTGCCTACGGTGAATTCCGGGACTTTTAATTCAAACCCAACGCCTCCCCGCCATTTAAACGTGACTCCCGTGAGCTCGATGGCGGGCTTGCTCGCGGCTTGGTGCACGCGATCGTCCGGCGTTCCCTTAGATCGTTCCATCGAGGTCCAGTGTCGGCTCGTCCCGCTCGACCTCGAAACCCTTTGTTCCCTTGTCGGATATCATCTGTACGTCCAGTTCCTTGGCGTTTGGAAACATCTTGAAATATTCAAAGCTGATCCTATCAATCGCCTTGGGCTTGCCGCACGCAAGGCGATACTCGGCATGGAATTCCGTGTGAGACGGCTCGTCGTGCCCGTCCTCATCTTTATGATCCCGGTGATGTTCGTCCTTGTCCTCGTGCTTGGCGTCTTTTCCGTGCTGATCCTCTTGAGCGTGTTTGTCTTCGTGTTCCTCGTGCTCTTTATGGTCTTCGTCTTCTTTGTGCAACTCAGCGGAGGCTTCGACCAATGTGCACATAGCCGCCTCCGGCAACCGAAACAAGGAGAGCGGTTTTTCCAGAGCAGCGAGCGCGGATTTGATTTTGGCACGATCCCCAGTACTTTCAGCTGGATGCTCGAAACCTACTATATCGGCGCCTGGCGCGGAGAACTCCATCGCCACCGCGCCGCCTTCGAAGGCGATATTTAGTTTTCCCACACCATGTTCATGGGCATCATGCCCACGCTTTTCCTCCGCCTGAGCGACAGTCGCCGACACGACCACTGCCGCGACCACTGCAATTATCCGCTTGATGTCATCCATCGATCCGCTCCTGAAACTCGACTGTTGGTGTGATGATTGTGATTTTCTATAATGTTATATCATAGCATTTAGGGTATCGCGAGTCCGTTGATAAAAGTTAGGTGGATTAAACCAGTGCCCCCCCCTTGGGCCATCGGAGACCTCCGCCGCATTCAGACAGAAACCCTGTAAATCCGGGCGTTGATTCATAAAAAAGTGAACACATCAAAGTCCAAGACACACTGCTTCCGCCAACGTCCGTGCAATTGACCGTTCCTCGATATTGCAATTCATATTTGAAACGTTATAACATTTCAAATTGAAATTTGCCCAAGGATACCCCACCATGCCTAACCTACGTAACGGTGCCATATTGGGAGCACTGACTTTCGCGATCGTTCTTCCTTCCGCGCAAGCGGCCGAAAAACTCCAGGTGGGTGTCGGTGGCGCCGCGACCCAGTATTTTGGCTACGTCAACAATGACGACAATGGGACCAGTGACTTCACGGGCTTCGACGTAAAATCCGACAGCGAGATTGCTTTCGGTGGCGACACGACCTTGGACAATGGCCTTCAATTCGGTGTCGAGGTTATCCTAAAGGCCGAGTCCGCTGGCGCCGACCAGATCGACGGCACCTATATGTGGAATGAAGGGGAGTATGGCCGGGTCGAAATCGGACAAACCGACAACGCCGCCGCCGTCATGCATTACGCGGCGCCAGATGTAGGCCTCGGGGTCAACGATTCAGATATAGGAGATTGGATCACCAATCCGAGCGGCGGTGACGCGAATTCAGGGTTCCAATCCACCTTCCTGTTTTTGGGCGAGGACAAGGCGACGAAAGTTAGTTGGTTTTCGCCGCGCGTCGCCGGGTTCCAGCTAGGAGCCTCTTACATCCCGGAGTTCGAGCGTGACGATAACGCTCAACCCAATGGCGACACGGCTTATCGAGACTCGATCTCCGTGGGCCTGAATTATGTGCGGGAGTTTGGAGAAGGCACCGAACTGGCGATCTCCGGCGGTTTCCTGACCGCTGACAGTCCGGGCACACTCGCCAGTGGGGCAAGCGCCAAAGGCTACAGCCTAGGTTTCAATCTCACCATCGACGCATTTACGGTCGGTGGGTCCTATGCGAGCACCAAAGGTAACCCTTCTGGCGGCACGGACACGGCGAACTCTTTCGATGGAAGCGGTTTCGATATTGGCGTCGCCTATGCCTTTGACCCTACGACCGTTAGCCTCAGCTACTACCAAGGCGAGGTCGAGGATGGCGTAACGACCGCTGGTGAAAGTACCCACGAGACCATCATGGCATCACTCAGCCACGAAATGGGCCCGGGCGTCACGGCGATCGCCAGCCTGTTCCACACAAGATTCGAAGCCGATTCCGGCACGAAGAACGAAGGCACCGCGTTGATCGGTGGCTTGGTTCTGGAATTCTAGAATCTCAAAACATGATCAAAGACGAAACCG
>JAQBUJ010000061.1 GCA_027623845.1 Pseudomonadota bacterium | reverse complement strand
CTGGCCTGAAGTTAGCAATCAGCGAAATAGCAAACGGCGGGCACTGATGAGCGCCCGCCGTCGACGTGGAAAAGCTAGAGTTTTAGAGTTTGCCGAGTACGTATTCGGCGCTGGACACTTCGAAGGCGCCGGGTTCTTCGACCAGCATTTCGCTGACCGTGCCATCCTCGACGATCATCGCGTAGCGCCCGGTGCGAACGCCCATGCCGCGATCGGTCAGATCAAGCACTTGGCCTAACGCCTTGGCGAGATCGGCGCTGCCGTCGGCCAACATCATGACCTTGTCGCCGACGTTCTGATCCTTGCCCCAGGCGTCCATGACGAAGGCGTCATTGACAGAAACGCAGGCAATGGTGTCGACGCCCTTGGCCTTGATTTCAGAGGCTTTGTTCACAAAGCCCGGCAGATGCTTGGCTGAGCAGGTCGGCGTGAAGGCGCCGGGCACTGCGAAGACCACAACCTTCTTGCCGCTGAACAGATCACTGGTGGTGACATCATCGATGCCATCTGCGGTCTTATGCTTCAACGTAACGGCGGGAACCTTGTCGCCAGCTTGGATACTCATTGGAAATCCCCTTTTTACTGCGCTGTGATCGTCCGGATTTGAATCAGCGTCGGACGATCATGAAAACGGTGTCGGCCAGAGTGTTGGCGCCGATGATGGCGTCCTCGACCGACGGCCCCAAGATAGGCTTATCGCGGTGGGAATCCAGTCCTATTGCGATGCCGCCGTATTGGGCATCACGGACGCGGTCCGTTTCACCGTTCCCGCCGCGCCGGCGGCCTTTTTCAGGGCGTCGAGTACGGCGGTGTCGGTGAGCAGTTCCGGCAGCGCTATGCCCTGAGGCGCTGCGGGCCCATAGACCGCGTTGAAAGGAATCCCATAGCGACCGAAGGAGGCAAGATAGGCCGCGATGCTGGCATCCGGCTTGGTCCAGTCGGCCTGCATGGCGACCACGTCAGCGCCGTTCAGACGATCCGCCACCGCGCCCCGATCAAGGACCAGGGATTTATTCACTTTGCAGGTCAGGCACCAATCCGCGGTGACATCGACGAACACCACCCGTCCTTCGCCGACCAGACTGGCCAACATGGCGGGATCGAAGTTTATCCAAGTGACCTCGGTGTCGCTCAGCCTCGCGGTTTCGATGCTCGCGTCGTTCGCCGGTTGCGAGCGACGTTCCGCCAGGCCGCCGATCATCAGGACCGCAAGCGCGAGCCCGCCAGTGAGCGTCGGTGCGATCCACGTGCTCCGGCCTTTCGAAAGAGCCAGTAGCAGGCCGGCAGTGACCAGCAATGCCGTCATCCCGGCGACCCAAACGGTGTCCAATTGTACCGCCATGATCGAGAGCAGCCAGATCGCCGTGACCAGCAGCGCAACGCCAAGCACCCCCCGCAAGCGATCCATCCAGCGACCCGGCCGGGGCAGCATCCGAACCAACCCTGGACGCGCCGCGACCAGCAGATAGGGAAGTGCCAGGCCTATCCCCAGGGCGATGAAGATCGCCAGAATCTCGACGGGGCCGCGGGCCAGGGCGAACCCCAGGGCGGTGCCGAGAAACGGCGCTGAACAGGGGGTGGCCAGCAATGCCGCGAAAGCGCCGGTCAGGAAGTGCCCCAAAAGACTGTGCGAATATCCGCCGCCATCTTGAGTTTTGGCCGGAGATTTGGCCGGAGATTTGGCCTGAATGTTGGAGGGGGTGCTCGCGACTGGTCCAAGGGCGCTCAGGCGGCCGAGAAAAGCCGGCAAGGGGATCTCCAGCCAACCAAACAGATTGGCGGCGAACCCGGCGAGCAAGACGATCATCGCCGCCAGGAACAGGGGTTGTTGAAACTGAATACCCCAACCGACCGCATGGCCTGCTTGCTGCAAGAGGATGGCCCCCGCCGCGAGGAGTAGGAAGCAACTGATGATCCCGGCCGCCGATGCGAGGAATCCTCGTCGGATCAAGCGCCGTTCAACACCGCCATAGCGCAGCACGCTGAGCAGTTTGAGCGAAAGCACCGGCAGGACGCAGGGCATCAGATTGAGAATCAACCCGCCAAGCAACCCGATGCCGAGCATGCTGATCCAGACCTGGAACGAAGTCGTGCTCAAGGACGCTTCCATGGCGCTTGAGTTGGTTCCGGCGACCGTGCTGATTTCGGCCCCGACAATAGCCTTGGTTTCGAAGAACCGATCGCCATCAACCACCGTGAGGGTGACCGGCAAGGCATGCAGGCTGCCGGTCTTGGGTCTTGAGGCGGGCAGGGTCAGTGTGGCGCTTCGGCGGTCCGAAGCAAATTCCAGAACCGGCTTACCGAAGGCGTAACCGGTTTCCGCCTCGACGAAGACGTCCGGCGCGCCGAGGGGCTGGTCGGAGGCGACCGTAATGGTGATCGCGTGTGGCTCCGGCGATCCTACCGTGTCGATTTTGGCGACCGACAACCCTGTCCCGCTTGGCCCCCCGGGGACCCGAGATTTGTACCGGCTCACCAACTGGGTAAAGGCCGTGGGTCCAGCCGGGCCGGCCGGCAAGGTGAAGGACAGGGCGGCATCCAGGGGAACGCAAATCTCACTGCAGACCAGGGCATGGACAACCGCGTCGATGATGAGCGGCTTACCCGGCTCTGACAAATTTGCAGTGATCGGGAAGACGACTTCGTCGTGATAGCCGTAGCTTTCCAGGCCAAACAAACTGAAACGCTGGGGTACCGGCCATTGCCAAGCTAGATCTTGCAGGTTCTCGGCGGTCTTGATCTCCAGATCCGGCGGGAAACCGGCATCGCCCGGCGAGCGCCAGTAGATTTTCCAGCCCTCGGCCAGTTTGAACTGGAGGCCAAGCGGGACACTGGCTGCATTGCCGGCGCCGGCAGCGGCGCTGACCAACCTTATGTCGGCTATGCGGGTGGTTACCCAATCCGAAGCGCTTGCCGACGGCTCCGCCGATACCGTCTTCATGGGATTGAAGATGGCGAGCGACAGCAGCAACCAGACATAGGCCATTCGGGCGATCATTGACGCACTCCGCAGGGAAATAAAACAAGGCGCTAAACCAGGGAACTAAACCAGCGGTCTTAAGGTCGCATTGGTCTCACGAGGCCGAAATGAATATAGTGGAGCCTAGCGAGGAAAACGGTCACAATTTCGGGATTGAATGTTGTTCTGGGGTTGTGGCCTCGCACGGAACCCTAACACGCCTGATAAAACCGGAGTATGCGTGCGAACCATGACCGATGGTAAAACCACCGAAGACGAGGGCTATCTGACGGGCCAATTGCTGCTCGCCATGCCCAGCATGCGGGATCCACGCTTCGCGCGTTCGGTAATTTATATGTGCGCCCACGGCAAGGAAGGCGCCATTGGCCTGGTCATCAACCGGTTAATCGGCGCGCTGCCCTGTTCGGAATTGCTTGAGCAATTGGAGATCCCCGTCGACCCGGCGGTTGCAAGCGCACTGCCGAGTGTCCATTTTGGCGGACCGGTCGAAACGGAACGCGGTTTTGTTCTGCACAGCAGCGACTATTTGCAGGACGACTCAATGCCGATCGTTGAGTCGATGGCGTTGACCGCGACAGTCGACATTATTCGCGATATCGCCGCCGGCAATGGTCCGCGCGATGTGCTGCTGGCCTTGGGCTATGCGGGCTGGGGCCCGGGACAGCTAGACGGCGAGATCCAGGAAAACGCCTGGCTTAGCGTCGCCCCGGATCGGATGTTGATCTTCGATGACGATATCGACGGCAAATGGGACCGCGCAATGGCGAAAATCGGCGTCGACTCGACATTGCTGTCCACCCAGGCCGGGCGGGCGTGATAGCCCGCCTACGTCCAACGCCGGTTGTTCCCGTCAACTTTGTTTCGTAAGGGCGCGTTCCTGATCGAGCAGCGCCTGCTTGCGCTCCAGTCCCCAGCGATAACCGGTGAGCCGGCCATTGGCGCCGATGGCCCGATGACACGGGACCAGCAGCGCCACAGGATTACTGCCGCACGCCCGACCGACCGCGCGCGGCGCTCCGGGTTTGCCGATCGCTGCGGCAAGTTCACCATAGGACCGGGTCTCGCCATAGGGGATCTCGCTAAGCGCTTGCCAGACTTGCCGCTGGAAGGCAGTCGCCTGGACATCCAGAGGCAGCCGGACATTCGGCTCCCGTCCCTCCAGATGCGCCGCCACGTGGTCGAGCATCTCACCCAGGCCGGCGTCGTCGCGATGCATCTCGGCATTCGGAAAATCGCTTTGCAACGCCGTTATCAGGGTCGCTTCGGCATCGCCCAGGGCGACAAAGCACACGCCCTTGGCGGTCGCCCCGACCAGCACCAGACCAAGCGCGCTGGGCCGCGAGGCATAGGCGATCACCGCGCCGGCGCCACCGCGACCATAGCTCGCCGGTGTCATGCCGAGCTGACCGTCGGATTTCTCGTAGAGCCGGCTGGAGGACCCATAACCGGCCCCATACAGCGCCGGTGCCACCGGTTCCCCGCAGCGGAGATTGTCTTTCAGCCGGGTGAGACGGATGGAGTCCCAATACTGCCGCGGGGTGATTCCCATCATCTTCTTGAAGACGCGATGCAGATGGTGTGGGCTGAGGTCGGTCGCCTGTGCCAGCGCATCAAGACTGGGCGCTTGATCCTCGGCGGCTTCGATTTCGCGGCAAGCCCGGCGCACGGCAGTGAGGTGGCGGTCATCCTCGCCCCTTGGCTGGCCGCCGCATTTCAGGCAAGCCCTATATCCTGCCTGTTCGGCCTCGGTGAAAGTTTCGTAGAACCGGACATTGCGGCGCGCCGGCTGTCGGCTCGAGCAGCTGGGCCGGCAATAGATCCCCGTGGTGGCGACGGCGTAAACGAAACGGCCGTCGGCCTCGGCCTGCTTGGCGACGACGGCGTGCCAACGCGCCTCTTCCTGGGAATAGTCGGTGGCGTGCAACAGCGTAGACATGATCGGGTCACTCCCGTGCTTGAACATGCTGTGTTGTAGCGCCGCCGGGCGCCAGCGCTCTATCCGATGCTTGCGCGGGAACTCAATCGGTCGTTTTGATCCAAAGGCGGGTCGATCTAAAGGCCGGAGAAAACTTTTTTCAACAGATCGGTCGATCGCGCCGCCGGGTTCCGGCGGATCGCTGTCTCTTCCTTGGCGAGATAGAGAAATAAACCGGCCAAGGCTTTTTCCACGACATGGGTGGTCAGATCGGCTTTGACATCAGGCATCAAGGGCACGCTCTCATATTGGCCGATGAAGCGATCATAGGACTGTACCGCGCCGGTTTCGGATAGGGCGGTCTCGACGATCGGCGCGAAACGCTCGGCCAGCGGCTGGCTTGTCGCGCGTTTGAAATATTGCGTGGCGGCGTCATCGGGGCCGTTCAATATTCCCTGGGCGTCTTGCCCGGTCATCGCCTTGATCGCATCGCCAAACACCTCGGTCGCTTCCGGTACCGCCCGCTCGGCGCCCTTGTTCAGCGCTTGCTCAAGCTCCTCACCCAAGCCGCCATAGCCGATCTTCGACAGCACGGACTGCGCCGTCGTCAGTGTCTCCGGCAGGGGGATATGCACGGACGGATCGCCATTGAATCCGCCGGTTGACCCGAGTTGGCCAATGACCCGCTGGGCCCCGACCCAAATCGCCTCGGTGAGACCGCTGGCGATCTCGGACCCGGAGAGCACGCCGGCGGTCCCAGCACTACCGGTACCGTCGCTTTGGCCAACCTTGCCAAGCAGGTCTTTGGCGGAATCGAGCCATTTGGACTGGCCTTGCGCTGAAGACGCCGGAATCCATAAGCTCAACGCCAGAAGACCAACTCCCAGAAAACCAACCCCAAACCGAGCCATCATTGAATCCCCTGCCATTCAACCTACCTTCATGTTGCAGTATCAGCCGATGACCGCGTCATAGGCGGCGATCGCGGCAGCCTCTACAAGATCGTTTACCGTCGCATTCATCGGCACGATCTGCACTGATTTTTCCAACCCGATCAACATTGGGCCAATGATCGTCCCGCCACCGACAGCGCGCAAAAGTTTGTAGCTGATATTGGCGGAGTGAAGGGCTGGCATGATCAATACATTGGCCGGCCCGGACAATCGACAGAACGGGTAATTTGCCCGCAACGACATGTCCAGGGCGACGTCGACATTCATTTCGCCATCATATTCAAAATCGACATTGCGTTCATCCAAGGCGCGAACCCCGTCGCGAATCCGCTGCATGTGCTCACGACGCGGATAGCCGAAATTCGAGAACGACAAGAGCGCAACCCGTGGTTCATGCCCGAAGGCGCGGGCCCGCTCCGCCGTCTGGATCGCGATATCGGCCAGCGCTTCGGGGCCCGGCAGCTCGTTGATGTTGGTGTCGGCGATGAACAGGGTGCTTGAGCGGGTAATCACCACGCTGCAGGTCATCAGCCGATGGCCGGGTTTCGGGTCCAGAACGCGGGTGATGTATTCGTGGTTGACGCCGAAACTACGGGTCACGCCGGTGACCATTGCATCGGCGTGACCATGCGCGACCATGGAGGCGCCGAAAACATTGCGATCCTGGTTCACCATGCGCTGGACATCGCGGAACAGATGGCCTTGGCGCTGCAGACGTTTGTAGAGGTTGTTGGCGTATTCCTGGTTGTGGGCCGAAAGCCGGGCGTTGTGGATTTCCAACTCGGCAGAGGCCGATATCCCCAATCGCGCCATGGTTTCCCGCACCGCATCCTCGCGGCCGATCAGAATTGGCTCACCGTAGCCGGCGGCGCGAAAGGCGATGGCGGCGCGGATCACCCGCTCCTCCTCACCCTCGGCGAAGACGACGCGCTTGGGCGCCTGGCGTACCCTTGCGTGAATGCCGCTTAGGGCATTGGCGGTCGGGTTGAGCCGGGCGCGGAGCACTGCCTCATAGGCTTGGAAATCAGTAATCGGTCGTGCCGCCACACCGGATTCCATGGCGGCGCGGGCCACCGCCGACGACACTTTTACGATCAACCGTGGGTCGAAGGGCGCCGGGATGATGTATTCACGACCGAACTGCAGCGGTCGGCCATAAGCGGCGCTAACCTCGTCGGGCACATCCTCGCGCGCCAGTTCGGCGATCGCGTTGGAGGCGGCGATCTTCATTGCGTCGTTGATCTCGGAGGCGCGCACGTCTAGCGCGCCGCGGAAGACATAGGGGAAGCCGAGCACGTTATTGACCTGATTGGGATAGTCCGAACGCCCGGTGGCCATGATCGCGTCGGGACGGATTGCCGCGACCTCTTCCGGCGTGATCTCGGGATCGGGGTTGGCCATGGCGAAGATGATCGGATTATCGGCCATCGACTTCACCATGTCCTGGGAAATGGCGCCCTTGACCGAAAGCCCGAGCACCACATCGGCGCCGACCATGGCCTCCGCCAGGGTGCGGGCATCGGTCTCGATCGCATGGGCCGACTTCCACTGATTCATTCCGGCCTCTCGGCCTTGGTAAACCACGCCTCGGGAGTCGCACATGATGACGTTCTCGTGCGGCACGCCCATGGCCTTGATCAGCTCTATGCCGGCGATTGACGCCGCCCCGGCGCCGTTTACCACGAGCTTGGTGGTTTTCAGATCCCGCTCGGTCAGATACAGGGCGTTGATCAACCCCGCCGCGGCGATGAGCGCGGTGCCGTGCTGGTCGTCATGGAACACCGGGATGTCGAGCAATTCCTTGAGCCGCTGCTCAATGATAAAGCATTCCGGCGCCTTGATATCTTCGAGATTGATGCCGCCGAAACTTTTGCCGAGGAAGCGGACACAATTCACCACCTCGTCGACGTTCTCGGTATTGACCTCAAGGTCGATACCATCGATGTCGGCGAATTTCTTGAACAGAACCGCCTTGCCTTCCATCACCGGCTTGGCGGCAAGCGCGCCGATATTGCCGAGACCCAGGACGGCGGTGCCGTTCGAGATCACCGCGACGACATTACCTTTGGCGGTATAGTCGTAGGCCTTGGAGGGATCCTTCTCGATCTCCAGGCAGGGAACCGCGACGCCCGGCGAATAGGCCAGCGAGAGGTCACGCTGGGTATTCAACGGTTTGGTTGGCGAGATCTCGAACTTGCCGGGCTTGCCAAGAGCATGGAAATCCAACGCATCCTGGTCTGTCTGTCTCTTGGCGTCATCCATGAGTCCGCTTCTCCCAATGGTTTACCACCGGCTCCGTCACCGTGGAATTACCGCTATTGGGGCACGCTAGCCCCTCTGAATCAACCGCATAAGCCGGCGCGCGGCGATGGCGATCCGATATCTCAGCGTGCTAAGGTCGCCTTGGTTTAGCACGCAATTTAACGTCTGACGCGGCCCGGTGACAGTAGAACAAGAATCCAACTCCCAAAAATCCCAGGCCGGTGATCCGGCAGATCAGGCCGGTGCTGGCCTGACGCCGATGCTGGTGCAGTTTTTCGAGGTCAAACGGGCGCATCCCGACGCGCTGCTGTTCTTTCGCATGGGCGATTTTTACGAAATGTTTTTCGACGACGCGGTCGCCGCCGCCGGCGCGCTCGATATCACCCTGACCAAACGCGGTCGCCACAATGGCGACGACATCCCGATGTGCGGCGTGCCGTTCCATGCCGCCGACGCCTATCTGGCCCGGTTGATCCGCAAAGGGTTTAGGGTCGCCATCTGCGAACAGGTCGAGGACCCCGCCGAAGCGCGTAAACGGGGCGGCAAATCAGTGGTCAAGCGCGCGGTCTCGCGGGTCATTACGCCGGGCACGGTGACCGAGGACACTTTGCTTGAGGCCCGGAGCCACAACTATCTGGCCGGCTTGGCCGAGGCTCAGGGCATGCTCGGCCTGGCCTGGGTCGATGTGTCGACCGGCGCCTTGCAGGTCCAGTCAACCGACCCGGCCAATCTTGCCGCCGCCCTGGCCCGGATCGCGCCGAGCGAGCTTTTGGTTCCCGACCGCTTGCTTAGTCAAGAGGGCGCCGGGTCGCGGGTTGGATCCCAAATCGCCACCCAGCTTGACGACTGGCGGGCGGTTCTGGCGCCGATGCCATCAAGCCGTTTTGACAGCGCCAACGGAACCAAGCGGCTGGAAGCTTTGTTCGGCGTCGGGGCGCTTGACGGGTTCGGTTCGTTCTCCCGCGCCGAGCTGGCCGCTGCTGGCGCCTTGGTCGACTATCTTGAGCTAACCCAGCAAGGACGGTTGCCCAGACTGTTGCCGCCGCGCCGTTGGCGGGTCGGTGGTGCGGTGGAAATTGACGCCGCAACCCGCGCCAATCTGGAATTGGTGCGCACGCTCTCCGGCGAGCGACGGGGCAGCTTGCTCGACGTGATCGACCGCACCGTCACCGGCGTCGGCGCGCGCTTGCTGGCCGGGCGGATCGCAGCGCCGCCGACGGATCCGGCGGCCATCGCCTATCGCCTGGATAAGGTAACCCATTTCGTCGAGGCCGAACGCCTGCGCGCCGACATCCGCGAGGTCCTGCGCCGTACCCCTGATCTTGAGCGGGCGCTGTCGCGGTTGGCGTTGGACCGCGGCGGGCCGCGCGATCTGACGGCGATCCGTGACGGGCTTGGCGTCACCGGGGTCCTGCGCGACCGGCTGGCCCGCTCCGAGGGATCGATCGCCGACCCGCCCGAGGGGATCCGCAAGATCTGGGAGGACCTGGGTTATCACGAATCGTTGGTCGACCTGCTGACCCGGGCGCTGGTCGAAGAGCCGCCGCTGTTGGCGCGCGATGGCGGCTATATTGCCTCGGATCATGCGCCGGAACTGGATCGGCTGCGCGGACTAAGGGATGAAAGCCGTCGCTTGATCGCCGGCTTGCAACGCCGCTACGTCGAGCAATCCGGTATTTCTTCGATGAAGATCAAGCACAACAACGTGCTGGGATATTTCGTCGAGGTGACGGCTCTGCACGCCGACAAGGTGATGGGCCACGACACGTTCATCCACCGCCAGACCATGGCCAATGCGGTGCGTTTCACGACGGTCGAGCTGGGTGAGCTGGAGCGTGATCTGGCCCAGGCGGCGGACAAGGCGCTGGCGCTGGAGGTGGAGATCTTCGCCGGTCTGGTTCAAGCGGTGCTGGAAGCCGCCGACGCGATCAGCCTGGCGGCGGCGGCTCTGGCCCGGCTTGATGTCGCCAGTGGGCTCGCCGAGTTGGCGGTTGATCGACGCTACGTTCGCCCGATTGTCGATGGCAGCGCGGATTTGATGATAACGGGCGGGCGCCACCCGGTGGTCGAGGCGTTGGCGAGCGATGGCGCGAGTTTCGTTGCCAATGACTGCGATCTGGCGGCTGAGCAGCGGCTGTGGTTGATCACTGGGCCAAATATGGCTGGTAAGAGCACCTTCCTGCGGCAGAACGCGCTGATCGTTCTGTTGGCGCAGATGGGCTCCTATGTACCGGCGACGGCGGTCCGGATCGGCGTGGTCGACCGGTTGTTCAGCCG
>JAQBUJ010000060.1 GCA_027623845.1 Pseudomonadota bacterium | reverse complement strand
GAACATTTTGACGTTCTCATCGTCGGCGCTGGGATTTCCGGGATTGGCGGGGCCTACTATCTGCGCGAGAAATGCGCCGACACCCGCTTCGTCATTCTGGAGACGGAGGAGAGCTTCGGCGGCACCTGGTGGACCCATCGCTCTCCCGGCATCCGCTCTGACAGCGACCTTCACACCTTCGGCTATAGCTTCAAGCCATGGATCGGTCCGCCAATCGCAACGGCCCAGGAAATCCTTTCCTATGTCGGCGAGGTGATCGAAGAGAACGATCTGGCGCGACACATCCGCTATCAGCACAAAATCGTCAAAGCCGACTGGTCCTACGAGAACAGCCTTTGGGTCATCCAGGCGATCCGTACCGACACCAACGAGATCGTGCGCATCAGCGCCAACTTCCTGTGGATGTGCCAAGGCTACTACCGCCACAACGAGGGCTATACGCCGGACTGGCCCGGCATGGCGGATTTCAAGGGCCGGATCGCGCATCCGGAGAATTGGCCGCAAGACATCGACCATGCCGGAAAGAAGGTTGTCGTGATCGGCTCAGGCGCAACGGCGGCGACCGTGGTGCCGGCGATGGCGGAGACAGCGGCGCATGTGACCATGCTGCAACGCTCACCGACTTATTTTCGTACCGGCCGCAATGCCATCGAGATCGCCGAGACCTTGCGCGAGCTTCAGGTGGATGAGAGCTGGATTCACGAAATCACCCGGCGAAAGATCCAGTTCGATCAGGCCGCCTTTACCGATATGTGTTTCGAGAATCCGGACGCCGTGAAGGATGAGTTGCTGGGACAGGTGCGCGCGCTGCTCGGGCCCGACTATGATGTCGACAAACATTTCACGCCGTCCTATCGCCCCTGGCGCCAACGTATCGCCTTCGTGCCGGACGGCGATTTGTTCAAGGGGATCGCCGACGGCAAGGCGTCGGTGGTGACGGACGAAATCGACCGGTTTGTCGAGACCGGCATCCTGCTGAAGTCCGGCGAGGTCCTGGAGGCCGACATCATCGTCACCGCCACCGGTTTCAACATGAGCGTCCTGGGCGATATCGCGTTCACCATCGACGGCAAGCCCGTCGACTTCCATGAGACCGTCACCTATCGCGGCACGATGTTCACGGGGGTGCCGAACCTAGCTTGGGTGTTCGGTTATTTCCGCGCCAGCTGGACCCTGCGCAGCGAGTTGATCGCCGATTTCGTTTGCCGCCTGCTGAACCATATGCAGGAGACCGGCGCAAAAAGCGTCGAGCCGGCGCTACGACCATCGCAGCAAAACATGGCGTTGCTTCCCTGGATCGACGAGGAGAACTTCAACCCGGGTTACCTGATGCGGGCGATGGATATTCTGCCAAAGCGGGGCGAGACCAGAGAATGGCAACATACCCAGGACTATTGGCGCGAGAAGACTGAATTTCCGGCGATTGACCTGGAGGATGAAGTCTTTGTCTACCGTTGGGGTGCGCGGTCAAACGTGGCGGCTGAATAACCGATGTTCGTTCAAGCGGTCGTTTTATCCAGATGCCTGCAAGAAATGGTGGAGCCGTGCATCCTCGTCACGAAAATGCTGGCCGAACCACTGGTTCAGCGCCTCTGATAAAGATTCTTCGTAGTTCAAAAGGTCGCCATCCTCCACCCTGTCGAGGATGTCGAGGATCTGGTCGAGCAAGGTTTCGTGATCTTCCTTGTGCACGGTCAATCGAGGATAACCCAGGGTCCGCATGAGCTTTTCCTCAAGCGCAAAATGGGCGGTGATCCGGGAATGAATTTCGCCAAGGCAAGCCAGCGCCGGCTCCAGCCCGGCATTGGCGCCAAGGTCCCGGTGGAGCTGGTTGATCAGGGCGATCATTTCGGCGTGCTCATGGTCGATCTCGGCGATCCCAATGCGGAAATCATCACGCCACTCGATCAGCTGGTCTGTCATCGCCGAAGCCTCTCGCTCGCCCTTAATAGAGCCGCCCTCAATAGAGGATAAAACCACCGGCGTTGGGCCGGAAGTCAATTGCCAGATTACGCCCCGGGGCTATGTCCACGGTGAAGCGCTGGACGTGGTCATAGCCATCTTCGCGGCGACTGTCGCGCAGTTTGAGCAGGATCTCGTGGCGCTCGGCCGGGACCGGAAAAACCCCGTAGAAATGGGACGGACCATCACCGGAAAGTCCGGTCGGCGGCAAGCTCGCCCGGTGGATCGGCTTGCCATCCAACTCGAAGACGAAGGCTAGTGCCACCCGTTCGCGCGGGCAGTCATCCAGCTTGCGCATATTCGCCGGCAAAGCGCGCAACTCGGCTGCGCTGCGCCGGCGACAGGCGGTTTTGTGCGCGCCGCCATGGGCAAAGCTGATCTTGATTTGCGCCGCCCCAACTTCGTCGTGACGCCAGGCGGGTGTATCGGCGAAATAGCCGACCGGCCAGAACAGAGCCACCAGGACCACCGCGAGGCCGATCATTTTGCGTATGTCAGGCATCGAGATCGGTCCTTTCCGGTTCTCTATCGGACAACCGATCGCGGAACCTCTGGACCTGCTCAGCGGCGCTCTTGACGTCGCCGGCGTTCAATTCGACCAGCAGCACCCGGTCGCGCGGTACCCGCTTGCGCAGATAAGGGTCGCGCTCGCGCGCCAAACGCTGTTCGGTCAGCTCGGAACCGAGACGATAGACACAGCCTTTGGTGGTGCAGCCGGACAGCACCACGCCGTCAATCGCCAGACGACCCAGAGCCATATCGATGAACGAGGGCGGCACCATGCCGATACAGGGAACCACCACCTGTGTAGCGGCGGGAGGGGCAGCGCCATTGGCGCGCGGACCCTGTTCGCAAACAAATTCCAATAGCCGTGGGGCATTGCCGGCGATGGTGTTGCCAACGGTCGGGTTAACGGCGGCGGCCTCAATCATCCGCTCGCGCAGATCGGCGGCGGTCAGTTGCGGCAGGTCAATCCCTGGGACCAGAGGAGATATCCGGCGAAACGGCGTGGTGGTCGGGCAGGACGCAACACAGATGCCACAGCGCAAACACCGGTCCGGATCAACCTCAGCCTGCTGGGTGAAAGGCTTGCCATCGGTGCGCGGCACCATGGAAATCGCGCCATAGGGGCAATCCGACACGCACCAGGTGCAGCCGTTGCAATTGTCCAGATCGATGCGCGCTGGCGATGCCTGACGCAGCGGCGGCAGCCAGGGCATGAGCAGCAGCAGACCGGTTATGACGCCGCCGAAAGCCCAGACCGCTGGACCCGGCCAACTATCGATCAGCGGATAGAATCCGAGATAGAACCAATCCAAACCAACCCACTCAATTACCTGTGCAAGGTCGGCAGGCCCTTGACTGACGGCCGGCTTGACCAAGGAAATCGCCAATATGACGAGCAACACCGTCACCGCCAGACCGCGCGGCGGGTTGACCCGTGCCCGCGTCACTCGGTTCAGATGCACCCACAGCAACAGCAGCAATATCAACGGGACAGCAATGTGCAGGAAGGCCATCAGCGTGAAAAAACGATCGTCGAGATGTCCAGGTGAAAGGAAATTACGAGCGATCGGCGCACCAAAGATCGGCAGGACGTCGAGCAATTCGCTGGTCTGGATGGCGACGAACTGAGCCAACTTGTCCCAGACCAGCCAATAGCCGGTGACCCCTGAGATGATTACCAGCCACAAGATAGGCACGCCGATAAACCAACTGAACCAACGCGGACCGCGCAGCCGGTCATTGGCGAACTCGCGGGTCATGTGCAGGACCATGATCAGGACCATCGCGTCGGAGGCGTAGCGATGCACGCTGCGCATGACGCCGCCGAGATACCACTGGTCGACGGTGAGAGACTCGACCGACTGGTAGGCTTCGGTGACCCCGGTATCGAAGAACACGTAGAGATATAGGCCGCTGGTCGCGACGATCCAGTAGAAGTAGAAGCCGAGGGCGCCGAGATTGGACAGCGGGTTCCAGGCGGCGCCACAGAGGCGGTCGAGCCAGGTTTCAATGAGATGAAAGCCACGACGGATCGGTCTTTTCAGCATGCTGCCCTGATGTCCTCTAGGAGCTCTCTCGGTTTCTCTGGGGTCACTTTGGCGCCTGCCGCGCGCCGGCCGTCAGGCATTGCGGCTTGACGCGCGGTTAGATCGCCAGGCCCGTATGAGGACCGTTGCGATCACGCTTAGGGCGAGGAAGCCGACGGCAAGACCAATAAACGGTGAATAATCGAACCGGTAGCGGTTGCTCGACGGATCGTAAATCGTACAGAATAAACGGATCTTGTTGATCAGACCATCGACGCTGCTCCAACTGGCGGCGCGGCCATAGACCAGATCCTTTAAAGGTTCGACCACCAGGGGCGGATCGAAACTCTCACCATAGATCTGTCGGTAAATGGCGCCGGCCTTGTCGACCACGGTGATCTGAGAGAGGTGGTCAAATCCTTGGGAAGAACGATAGAAGGTAAATCCGGTGGTGCGGGTCAATCGGTCGATGGTCGTCTGATCGGCGCTCAGGAAATGCCAATCAGGGCCACCGACGCCATGGGCGCTGGCAAAGGCATGCATGCGCGCTGGTGTGTCGGCTGCGGTGTCAAAACCGATGGTCAACACGCTGAAGCCCGGCGTGCCACGCAGGGCGCCCCTGGCTGCATCGACCGCCTCGTCCAGGGTCTCGACAATAAGCGGGCAGGCGTGGCGGCAACTGCTGTAGACCAAATTGATGATCAGCGGCCGGCCAAGGGTCTGTTGCATGACGAAGGGTCGACCAAAGCTGTCAACGAAATCGAAATCACCCAATTGCCGACCGATGGCCGCCTGGCTGAAGTCCAAGGCCTGTTGCTCATTCAGATCCGCCGCCTCGGGATTGATCATCTGGGCGTGCGACGCAGCGGGCGGCAGAACCGTCGCGGCGGCGGCGAAGATCATCGCGGCTGCCAGAATGCTGGGCCTGGTGTCCATCAACCGACCAGGCGATCACAGATGGCGCCGAGCAGCAACAAGCTGAGCTGGATTAGCGAGCCGTGGAAGTTCTGCATCGCCCGGGCCTTGGTCGGCGCGCGAACGAAGGCGATGCTGGTGCGCAGAAAGATCAAACCACCGCCGACCGCCGCCGCGCCATAGACCCAACCCATGCCAAAGCCAAGCGGCAACAAGGACAGCAAGACCAACGCCAGCACATGCGCCAAGCTGATCCATGCGGTTGTCGGCGATCCCGCGACCACCGGCAGCATTGGGACGCCCGCCTGGGCGTAATCTTCCTTGAGCGCGGTTGCCAGGCTCCAAAAATGCGGCGGCGTCCACAAGAACATCACCAATGCCAACATCAGCGCCGCCGGCTCATGCGCGCCGCCCGTGACCGCCGCGCCGGCCAGAACCGAAAAACTCCCCGCCAAGCCACCGATGACGATGTTGAGCACGGTGCGTCGCTTCAGCCAAACCGTGTAGACGACGCCATAAACGAAGGCCCCGAGGAAGACATAGAACGCCGCCAGGGCGTTAAGCGCCAGTGCCGCGCCACCGACCGCCACTGCCAGCAATACGGCGATGCCGACCGGCCACCACAGGCTGGCGGCGTACCGGCCGGACGCGAACGGACGGGTCCGGGTGCGGTGCATCCGCGCGTCGAGGTCGCGTTCGGCATAGTGATTGAAGGCGCCGGCGCTGCTTGAGGCGGCCAGGACGCTGAGCGCCAGCACCAGAACCTGCCAGGGTGGTGGGAGCGGCCCGGCAACGGCGGCCCCGGCGACCGCGGTCAAGGCAATCGCCAGACCAATCCGAACCTTGAACAGCCCATACAGTTCGCGGGCCATCGTCGCCGCTTTACCGGTCTGTTGAAGCTCCGAGACAGCCATGATCAGTCCCCTTCGCGCGACCGCACCTCATGTAGCCTCAGCTCAGAGGCCAGACCTCGGACAGGTATTTCCAGTTGACGAAGTAGTAGAGAACAAAGGCGGCAAAGAAGATCGTGACCAGCATGATCGTGCCCGGGATCTTCAGCGCCTCCTCGTTACCGTAGGTCGACACCGCCACGGCGCCGGCCGGCGGCAGCACCGGGTGAGCCTTTGAATAGGCGTCGTCGCGCCGGGTGCCGAACAGGACCGAACCGACGATGACCACCACAAAGGCTAGGCCGCCAACGGCTGCCATGATGGCGAAAATCCCGTTCAATCCCATCATTAGGAAAGCGGCCGGCGGATATTCGAAGCCTATCGCGGCATCGGTGAACGTCATGTCCCAATGGCGCCGGGACACGCCCAGGGTGCCGGCGCCCATCATGAACAGCGAGATGCCGGCGACGCCGATGCCGAACAGATACGGCTGCCAGCGCGCCAGTCCCGGCAGAATGATATCGCGCCGGAAGATCAGAGGAACCACGAGATAGGTGATCGCCATGAAGGCCAGTGTGGTGCCGGCAACCACGGTGCCATGGAAATGACCCGGTACATACAGTGTGTTGTGCATGATGATGTTGAGTTGCTCGGTGCCCAGCACGACGCCGGAAATGCCGCCGATGAAACCGAAGAAAACCAGCGACATGAACATGCCGGAAAACGCCGGATTACCCCATGGCGCCTTGCGCAGCCATTCGAACATACCGCTGGTGAAGCCCCGGCGACGTTGAGCCGCCTCGATGGCGCCCGGCACACTCATCCCATGGATCAAGCTGCCCAGCACCGCGAGATAAAGCGCGTAGCTGGTGTTGAAGATCTTCCATTCGGAACTAATCCCCGGCTCGACCAATAGATGATGCGCCGAGGCAAGCTGCAGGAACATGATGTACATCAGGAAGGCAAAACGGCTGACCTTCTCGGATAACGGCTTGGCGCCGAGCAGCATGGCGGCGATGGCGTACCAAATCGCCACATGAACCGAGACGTTGATTTGCTGCGAGGAATGCCCCATGGCCCACCAAACGATCTTGTAGGTGACCGGGTCGATATCGCCGATCAGACCGAGCGACCAAAGGAAAGTGGGAACCAGGATGATCGCACCGGACGCCAGGGTGAACACCGCGATAATCGCCGCCGTGATCGCGCCGAAAGTGACCAGTGGAACCGAGCCTTGATAGGTTCGTTCCTCGCGGGCGGTCACCAGCGTGCCAAAGAAGATGAACACGGCGACCAGCGCACCGACCGCGAACAGGATCAGACCGAGATAGAAATGCGGCGCCGCTTGCATCGGTACATAAGAGGTGAACATGACGCTCGATTCACCTTGCAGCACCGCCACATTGGCGATCACCGCGCCCAGCAGCATCAGCCAAAACGCTCCCCAGGCCAGTTTCGGCGTGGCCAAGCGGCAGTTCAGCAATACCGACGAGGTGAAGTAGAGCATCGCGATCTCGAAGAACACGATCCAGAACAACAATACGTCCGCGCCATGGGCGGTCAGCGCCAGATAAAACCACTCGGCGGGCAGCAGATGCACCGCCGGCCACCGGGTCAGCGCCACCAACAGGCCGAACAATCCGCCCACCGCCAGAAAGACGATGGCGACCACGGCGTTCGCCTTGATCAGCTTTTCGGCGTTTCGGTCGATCTTGAAGCCGGTATCCGGACAGATACGAAAAAGTTCATTCGCCATGATCGCCCCCCTATTTATCGACGACGATGATCTTCCCGACCATCGTGTGGTGGCCGATGCCGCAAAACTCATTGCAGACCACGCCGAACTCGCCGGCTTGCGTCGGGGTGATGGTCATCACCATCTCGTAGCCTGGATGAACTTGGACATTGATGTTGGTCGGTTGCAGTGAGAACCCGTGCTGCCAATCCAGCGACGAGAGGTGCAGGCGGTATTCCTGGCCCTTTTCCAGCTCAAGGATCGGCCACCACTCCCAGAGCCGCGCCAGCATGTAGACGTCGGTTCCTGGTTTCGGATGGACGACGGGGATGTCCAGATTGGTCTCGGTCCGCACTGTGTATTTTTCGGCCATCGCCTCGGTTCGCTCGGCATAGACCTCGGGAAAGATACGGTAGGCCTCGTTCGAGAGATTCTGCTGACCGGAAAAATGCCAGTAGATCATGGTGAAGAACATCACCAGTCCCCACAGGAACGCGACGGTGATCCAGATGATCTCCGGGCGATGGAGCGGTTCGTTCCACCAGACCCGGTTTTCCGGAGGGAAAATAGCCATGTCCGGACCCTCCTATCTCGCCATTGGGATTTGCGCGACTTCCATAATCCCCCATATCAAATACACCGTCGGAATGGTGACGCCGATAAAGAGCAGGAGGAAGGGGTTGTCGAGGAGACGTTGCATCGCTGGAATCCGCTCTGGCACTGCGGAATCGCCATTGTCGTCTGGTGAAGCGCTCATCACGAACCTCCAAATGGTCAGCAACTGAGCGACGGTAGCAGGGGCGCAGTTTGGCCCACTTGATCTAAGTCAAGTTTAGGCGCTCAGGGCACCGCAGCATATCGGATGAGCGCGAAGCTCGTGATCGCCAACCCCAGGAGAAGGGCGAAGAATATCAGCGACCGATGTTTGAAACGATGGCCGGCCCGGCGTTCTAATCCGTCAAGAACCTTGGCGGCGACGAAATAGAGGGCGAGGGCGACCACGGTATAGAGTACGGGTTGTTCCATGACATGATCCCCAGCAATCAAGAGGTTGGCCGGCGCCACAAGGGGCCAAAGAGGCAGGCGCGTGTGGGTGGCTTGTTCGACGCATTATTAGCGAGGGCATGAGTGTGCATGGGTCGCGGCGGGGTTCGATCGAAGGTGCCGGTTGAAGCCGCGTGGCATTTTCAACCGCTGTTCGCGCTTCGCATTTTCGCCTGCCTATCATCAATGCTTGCGCCAAAGTCCCGGCGAGAGACGTAGGGTCAGTTCCGCTCAGCCGATGCAGGCCGCCGTATTGTATACGGGTTGGCTATTCCGCCGCCTCCGCCACAGCCTCGGCGGCATTAGTCGCCATGAAGCCGCGGATATGGCGGACCGCGAGTTCTATCTTCCGATCGTTCTCTTTCCAGGGGTAGAGGCTGACTTGCGCGTTCGGCGCCAGCAAGGCCGTCTCCATCGCCGCCGCATAGGGATGCGCCGGGATGTCGTCCGGCAGGACCAGCACCGGCGTTTGGCAATTGCGCACGAAGTCGCGCTCGACGGTGAACACGAAATCCGCCCGCTTGGTATACATGTTGTTGAGGTAGTCGGAGACCATCTCCATGGTGATCTCGGGGCGTTGCTGGCAAAACGCCGGCGCCCAACCCTTGATGTTATTTTGGTAGAAGATATCCGGCACATTGGAACTATAGCCGCTGGGATGCACCAGCACCGCAGACACAACACGCTCGCCGGCGCGCTTTAGCATGTTCCAGATCATCGGACCGCCGATGCAGAAGCCCATCACCATAAAGCGGTCGATCCCGAGATGGTCCATCAGGCCGAGCTGGTCGTCGGTGAAGCCGTCCCATGGTCTCTCGATCTCGAGCGGGCCCTGCGACTGGCCGGTATTGGCGTTGCGCAGGTCCAGCGCGATGACGCGATAGGTGTCGCTGAATACCTCCAAAGGATTGAAGGCATGGTTTGCCAATCCCGCTATAGTCGCGTTCAGCCCGCCGCCGGGAATGACCAGCAGAGGGAAGCCGGAACCGGCCTCTTCGTAATGGATCTGCACGGGACCATTTTGATAGATTGCCATGGCGGTTCTCATTTCCCGATAGGGTAAACTGCGTTTGTACATGCGGTTTCCAACCGGCGCGCGTACACTAATCGCGTCCATCAAAAACGGTTCCAAGCGCGACCACAACCCCTCATATGGCATCGCTGGTCGCAGCCACGACACCCGGAACGGAGTTCGCACAATGACGAAGAACTACACGCCGCCGAAAGTCTGGAAATGGGAAAACCAAAAGCAGGGGCGGTTTACCAGCACCAATCGCCCGGTCGCCGGCCCGACCCACGACAAGGAACTTCCCGTCGGCAAACATCCGCTGCAGCTCTATTCGCTCGGCACGCCGAACGGCGTGAAGGTTACGGTGCTGCTGGAGGAACTGCTGGCGCAGGGCCATATGGGCGCCGAATACGACGCCTGGCTGATCCGCATCGGCGACGGCGACCAGTTCGGCAGCGGCTTCGTTGCAGCGAACCCAAACTCCAAGATCCCGGCATTGATGGACCACAGCACCAATCCGCCGACCCGAGTCTTCGAGTCCGGCGCGATGCTGCTGTATCTGGCCGAAAAATTCGGCGCCTTCCTGCCGAGCGATCCGGCGCAGCGGCCGGAATGCCTGTCCTGGCTGTTCTGGCAAATGGGCAGCACCCCATATCTCGGCGGCGGCTTCGGCCATTTCTACGCCTATGCGGAGGAAAAACAGCAATACCCCATCGACCGCTTCACGATGGAAACCAAGCGCCAGCTCGACGTGCTCGACCGGCGCCTGGCCGACAACCGCTATATGTGCGGCGACGAATACACCATCGCCGATATGGCGATTTGGCCGTGGTATGGCGGGTTGGTCATCTTCGATCAGTACGGGGCGGAGGAATTTCTCGACGCCAAGAGCTACACCAACGTGCTGCGCTGGGCCGA